>JASHQJ010000277.1 GCA_030037595.1 Candidatus Binataceae bacterium | reverse complement strand
TGATCATTACCGATCGGGTGCGTCACGAGATGATCCACCAGTTTAGCCACGGCATCTATTCGTAGGGGGTTGGCGATTGTAAATCGTGACCCTCAAAGAGCCGGCGGTATATACTTAACGGTAAATAAAAATGACCGAAAGCGATCATTGGGCACCTGACGCTGTCTTCTATCACCTGTTTCCTCTCGGATGCTTCGGCGCGCCGGACCATAACCCATTTGAAGGAGCGCCGGTCGATAGAATCTCGGGGCTGAGGCGATGGTGCGATCACGTCGAGCGGCTTGGCGTCAACGCGTTCATGCTGGGGCCGATCTTCGAATCGAGCACACATGGCTACGACACCGCCGACCTGTTTCAGATCGACCGGCGGCTCGGCGACAACGATTCATTCGCGATACTCGCGGGCGAGTTGCATCGGCGCGGCATTCGCCTCGTGCTCGACGGCGTCTTCCATCACACGGGCCGCGACTTCCCCGCGTTCCGCGACATCCTGGCACGCGGCGCGGCGTCCGAATTCCGCGACTGGTACCATCTGGATTTCACGCGCTCGAGCCCGCGCGGCGATCCCTTTCACTACGACTCATGGCAGGGGCACTCGAGCCTCCCGAAGTTGAGCCTCAAGAATCGCGCGGTGCGCGACCATCTGTTGGCTGCCGTATCCTCGTGGATTGAGCGATTCGATATCGACGGCCTCAGGCTCGACGCCGCCGACTCACTCGATTTCGACTTCCAGCGCGAGCTTGCGGCGCACTGCAAGGCGCGCAAGCCTGATTTCTGGTTGATGGGCGAGGTCGTGCACGGCGATTACCGCCGCTGGCTGTGTCCGGGCGGCCTCGACTCGACCACCAACTACGAGACCTACAAGGGTCTCTGGTCGAGCCTCAACGATCGCAACTACTTCGAGATTGCCTACACGCTAAAGCGCGAGTTCGGCACTGACGGAATCTACCGCGGCGTTCCGCTCTACAACTTCGTCGATAACCACGATGTTTCGCGAGCGGCGAGTACCCTCAAGGAGCAAGCACAGCTATATCCGCTCTACGCGTTGCTGATGACGATGCCGGGGGTGCCGTCGATTTATTACGGCAGTGAATGGGGAATCGAGGGGTGCAAGATTCGCGGCACCGACGCGCCGCTTCGGCCCGCGCTAGATCCTACGGAGGCGGCGTCCAGTGCACCGCATCCGGAACTCTGCGGCGTGATCACGAAACTGATCGCACTGCGCCGGCGTCATCAGGCGCTACGGCACGGCGATTACCTCGAGCTCCACGTCGCGCCCGAGCAGTTCGCGTTCACGCGCCGCGACTCCGTCGAATCAATCGCCGTCGCACTCAACGCGTCGCCGCAAACCCGGGAGATCGCGCTCAAGATCCCGGAAGCTGCGCCTGCAAGGCTGGTTGACGTTCTCAACGACGGTCAAGCATTCGACGTGATCAACGGCCGCGCGAGGTTCTCGATCCCGCCGCGATGGGCGCGAATCATGGTCGTCAGCTAGTGCGGCCGTCCCATTCCGCAGTGTGATATAGTCGAAATTCATCGCACGAATTCGCGAGGAAGGTCAGCCATGCCGCGGCAAAAGAAGTTCAGCGACCCGGTCGATATCGAAATCGTCGAAGTTCATCGCCGGTTTATCGAGGTGATGGAGGAAATCCGAATCGAAACGATCGAACCTGAGATGAAGCAGCGCTATCTCGCGATCATGAAGTCGCTGACCGAGAAGCTCGCGATTCCGAGCAAGCCGCTCCACGAAGTCGTCGGCGAGCTGATGGCCGAGGCCGGGCCGATTCTGTTCCAGGTGATGAGCCGCTAGTACCTCAAGCAAACAAAAAGGGCGGACGCCCACCTCGTGAACGTCCGCCCGCGACACTTAATCGGTAAGCGTCAGGCTTCGAAGGCGTAGGCGCTTTCCTCGTGCTCGGTAAGGTCGAGTCCGATCTGCTCCGCCTCGGTGGCGACGCGGATCCCAACCAACATGTCGGTGACCTTGAGAAGGATCGAGCTGCCGACGAACGAGAATAGCACGCTTGCGACCACCGCAGTCACCTGCACCAGCAACTGATGCGGATTGCCAAAGAGGAGGCCGTTGGCGCCCGCCGCGTTGACGGCGATGCTCGCGAACACACCGGTCAGCACCGCGCCCAGCATGCCGCCCACCATGTGCACGCCGACCACGTCGAGCGCGTCATCGTATCCGAAGCGCGTCTTCATCCTGACTGCGGAGAAGCAGACTCCGCCCGCGAGCAAGCCGATGATCAACGCAGGAATCGGCCCTACGTAGCCCGAGGCCGGAGTGATCGCGACCAGTCCAGCGACCGCGCCGCTGGCCGCGCCGAGCGTGGTCGGCTTGCCGGCCATTAGCCACTCCGCGAGCACCCACGCGATCGTCGCGCCCGCGGCGCCGAGGTGCGTCGCGACGAATGCTGACACGGCGAGACCGTTGGCCGCGAGCGCGCTGCCGGCGTTGAAGCCGAACCATCCGACCCACAAGAGGCCCGCGCCGGTGAGGGTCATCGTGAGGTTATGCGGCGGCATCGGCTCGCGCATGAAGCCGCGCCGTTTGCCGACCAGGATCGCGCCCGCGAGCGCCGCGGCGCCCGATGAAATGTGCACCACCGTGCCGCCAGCGAAGTCGAGCGCGCCCATCTGATGAATCCAGCCGTCAACGCCCCACACCCAGTGTGCGAGAGGATCGTAGATGAGGGTCGTCCAGAGCAGGCTGAAGAGGAGGAAGCCCTTGAATGACATGCGCTCGGCGATTGCGCCAGTGATCAGCGCCGGCGTGATCACGGCGAACATGCATTGATAGATCATGTAAGCCTGATGCGGCACCGTCGTGGAGTACGCCGCGTAGGGCTGCGTCGCACTGACGCCGTTCAGCCCGATCCAGCTCAGGGCGCCGGCGATCGCGCTGCCGGGTGCGAACGCGAGGCTATAGCCGAAGATGATCCACTGGACGGAGACGAGAGCGACCAGGATGAAGCTCTGCATGAGCGTCGAGAGGACGTTCTTGCGCCGCACCATACCGCCATAGAAGAGCGCCAGCCCCGGAATTGTCATCATCAGGACGAGCGCCGCAGAAGTCAGAAGCCAGGCCGTGTCCGCGCCGTCGATCTTGCTGATTTGCGGCGCCGCGGGCAGCTCCGCATGCGCGCTCGAGGCCGCGATTAGTACCGCACTCGCCACCACCGCGAGGCTGGCAGCGCGTCGGCCGCCGGTCTTCCTGCCAATCATTTGGGAAATCCTCCGAAACTTTGCGCAATCATCGATTCGGGAATGCACTGCCGCCTGATGAGTCAGCATCTGCTCATCGGTGAGGCAAGAAAGACCATCACGACCACGAATGCGCTCGTCCGCGACGGATCAAGCAAAAAGCGTACGCGTCTTTCGACATCCGTTTTGGAGAGCCGCTCAGCGGCCGATGCGGCCGAACTGCATCAGCATTGCGATGTCAGCTCTGAAGATCGGGGATTCGCCGGGATGAGCCTCTGAGATTGCGGCTTTCATTCGCGCGATTCCCGCGGCGTACTGCTCGTCGGTTAGCAGCGCCATCTGCGAGCATCCACGTCGCTGAAGCTCGGGGTCATCAAACACTTGCTCGCCGGTTCGGTCCGCGGCGAAACGGCACGCCGTTCGGCATTCAACCGAATCGAAGCCCGCGCGCAGCATCGCATCCATGATCGTGCCGGATGACGGATAGCGCGCGAGGTCGATCGCGCGCGTTTCGGGAAAATAATCGTACACGCACCATGAGTCGCGGCCGTGATGCGGATCCATGCCTAAGATCGCGAGTGTTCCGCCGGGCCTCAGCACGCGGCGCGCTTCGATGATGAAGTCTTGGAATTGCCCGAAATGATGAAGCGCGTTCACGCAGAAAATCAGGTCGAAAGAACGGTCGCGAAACGGCAGTACATTGGCGGTCGCACGCACAAGTCCGCCAGGTAACTTTCGCTCGTGCGCCTTGCGGAGCATCTCGTGCGAGAAGTCGAGACCCTCGATCCGCGGCGCAATAGCGCTGAGCGCCGCGAGCCAGTAGCCGGTGCCGCATCCAGCTTCGAGAACGCGGTCAGGCCGCTCCGCCTCGATAAACGCACGCAGCGCCTGGGTCAGATCGTTGTAAAGGCCATGTGCGTAACGCGTGTCGAAGGTCGGCGCGATCCGATCGTAGTTGACGCGCTCACTCATCTCAAAAAAATCGAGTCGAAAGGACCCTTTACACAACGCCGCCTGATTGCGGACGCATCTTACCGTGGGTTGATACGAACGGCACGAGCATCGGGGTCCTGCGTGAATATGCATTGTAGGCATCTTCACCGAGTTCCGCACGCAGGAAACGTTCCTCACGCCGCGCCTTCGCATAAAAGACCAGAGTAAGAAGGACGGCGCCGATCACGGCAAATGAGGTCCCTTCGAGGATTGCGGTCGCGACCGCAGCGAGGATGAGTCCCGAGTAGATCGGATGGCGAACGAATCGATAAGGGCCCGTGTCGACGACATGGTGACCGACCTTCTTCACCACCCAATCCGACCAAAGAGGTCCGAGGTGGATGCGAGCCCACCAGGTGATCAGGATTCCCGCGGCTGTCACCGCGGCCATTATCCAACCTAGCGCATCGCCAGCCTGCCAAAGGAGTGACTCAGCGTAGTAAGGGCTTCCGGGAGGAAACGCGAACAGCAAGACGAGGCTCAGGTAAAAGGGAACGCGGAATAGAAGCTCTGCCCACAAGCCGTCCCTCTTGTCAGTGCGGCTCGACCAGAACCTCGCCATGGTCCATGACAGCAGCCACGCGATCCAGAGCGCGTAGATCGTGTGCAGCGCCGGCATCGTACCACCGTCTCAGGCATGTCGGTCCGAGAGCAAGAGGGCCGAAGACGAACTACCGATCGGCTGAGGAGAAGGTGAGACTTCCAGCCAGTAGCTAAGGCGCCAGCAGCTTCGCCGCGACCGCGATTGCCTGATCGACGTAGCCCAGAGCGTTCACGATCGCCTGCGCGGTATTAATGCTTTGCTGGATCTGCTTGACGCAGGCATTGGCGCCGTCTGTCGCCTTCTGCATACCCGCCTTGACTGTAGCCGCATCACCCATCCAGTCCTTCCATAGTGCGTTGGAGAGCGAGGCGTACTGCGAGTTGAGCGTGTTGAGGCGAGCGGAGTATTGCGGCCCGTTGATCTGATCGTGGTTCTGATCGCACCACATCTTGAGATAGGTGGCGCCGTTGATGTCGATGCTTAGCAGGTTCAGCAGGTCGAGCTTGTCGCCATGATCGGAGATAACGTTGGCAGTCCCGTTAGGCATCTTCGCTCCTCACTGGCCTTTTGCGGACGCGCTCGGCGATGGCGCCGCGGATGAAGTCGCC
>JASHQJ010000276.1 GCA_030037595.1 Candidatus Binataceae bacterium | reverse complement strand
CCACCCTGATCACTGAGGAATGTATCAACTGCGGCGCGTGCGAGCCCGAGTGCCCCAACACCGCGATCTACGAAGGCGGGGCGGACTGGGAACTCGACGGCGCGACCAATCCCGCGCTCAAGCAGGACATCTATTACATCGCACCCGCGAAGTGCACCGAGTGCGTCGGCTTCTTCGACCAGGAGCAGTGCGCCGCGGTTTGCCCCGTCGATTGCTGCATCCCCGATCCCAACAATCCCGAGACGGAGGAAGCGTTGCTCGAACGCGCCCGCGCGCTGCACCCGGAGCAAACCTTCGGCGCCGATTTCCCGTCACGTTTCCGCAAGGCCTGAGCCGCGGTTATCGCCCAGCCAGTGGCAACCAAAGACAACGTTCGGATTGCGCCCGCCGAGGGCAAACTCGGCGTTCTGCTGCCGGGGATGGGCGCGGTCAGCACCACGTTCATCGCGGGCGTCGAGGCCGTCAAGCGCGGGCTCGGCGCGCCGATCGGATCGCTGACGCAGCTCGCAACCATACGCCTCGGCAAACGTACCGAGGGCCGCACGCCGCGCATCAAGGATTTCGTGCCGCTCGCGAATCCGAGCGACCTCGAATTCGGCGGATGGGATATCTACGAGGACAACGCGTACGAGGCCGCGCGCAAAGCTGCGGTGCTCGATCCCGCGCTGCTCGAGAAGATCCGCGAGCCGCTCGAGAAGATCCATCCGATGGACGCCGTGTTCGAGCAGGATTACGTCCGCCGCCTGCACGGTCCCAACGTCAAGGAAGCGCAGAGCAAGATGGAGAAGGCCGAGATGTTGATTGACGACATCCGGCAGTTCAAGGCGCGCACGGGCGTTTCGCGGATGGTGATGGTGTGGTGTGGCTCCACCGAGGTCTTCCATCGGCCGGCAGACGTGCATCAGTCACTCAAGGCTTTCGAGGCTGGCCTTCAGAAGAACGATCCGCGTATCGCGCCGAGCCAAATCTATGCGTACGCCGCGCTGAAGCTCGGAATCCCGCACGCCAACGGCGCGCCAAATCTCACGACCGACACACCCGCGCTGCGCGAGCTCGCGCGCGAGCGCAACGTCCCGATCTGCGGCAAGGACTTCAAGACCGGGCAAACCTTCATGAAGACGCTGATCGCGCCGGGACTGAAGGCTCGCATGCTCGGGTTGTCGGGATGGTATTCGACCAACATCCTCGGGAATCGCGACGGCGAAGTGCTCGACGATCCCGGCTCGTTCAAGTCGAAGGAAGAGACCAAGCTCTCGGTGCTCGGGCAAATTCTCCAGCCTGACCTTTATCCCGACCTCTACGGCAACGTCTTTCACAGCGTGCGCATCAACTACTATCCGCCGCGCGGCGACTCGAAAGAGGGATGGGACAATATCGACATTTTCGGATGGCTCGGCTATCCGATGCAGATCAAGATCAACTTTCTTTGCCGCGATTCGATTCTCGCGGCGCCAATCGTGCTCGACCTGGTGCTGTTCCTCGACCTTGCGCATCGCGCCGGGATGCGCGGAATCCAGGAGTGGCTCTCGTTCTACTTCAAGGCGCCGATGCACGCGCCGAATCTGTACCCGGAGCACGACATCTTCATCCAGTTGATGAAACTCAAAAACACGCTGCGCTGGATGCGCGGCGAGGATCTGATCACGCACCTCGGTCTCGAATACTACGACTAGGCACCCCGAGCAGTTCGGTTACGAGTACTCGTCGATCTTCAAGGATCCGAGCGTCGCGCGCGTATCGATTCCGTCCGGAATACCCGCCTGAGACATTCAACATCCTAGCGGAGCTGATCGATCGCGACGTATCGCCTTGCGCTGTGCTCGACGCCGCGTGCGGCAGCGGATTTCTCGCGTGCCATTTCGTCACTCATGCAGACCGAATCGACGCCATCGATTTTTCGGCCGCGATGATCGACGAGGGTCGCCGCGCGCCCGACGGCGATTCCCCTCGCATCAATTGGATCTGCTCCAGCGTTGAAGATGCGCCGTTCGCACCGCCGTACGCGCTCATCATGGTTGGCGACGCGATGCACTGGCTCGAGTGGGATCGCGTTCTCCCGCGATTCGCCGCGTCCCTCTCGCCGCATGGCATGCTCGCGATCGCCGAACTCGTCATCGCGCGCGAGCCGTGGACCGACGAGATTCTGCGCATCACGTGGCCGTACTCGATGGATCAAAAGTTCCAGCCCTACGACATGTGACGGTAACCGAGGAGCTTCGGAGACGCTCGCTATTCGAGATGAAGGGTTCGCGCGAGACCGCTGACGCGGTCGCACGCCAGCCGATCGCCGAGGCGGTCGAATCGGTGCATGCGCGCAACGTCTTCTCGCGCGATCGGATGGACCCGCTGGCGGCTGCTGAATGCGACGAGCGGCTAACGTTCGCCTACTTTCGGCAATTCCCCGACGGCATCGTGACATTGCGTTACCACGCGCGCGTCATATGGGGACGGCCGCTCGCGAGCTAGCGATCAACTCGCGCGAAGCCGCTTGCTCAGCAAGTAGTGCGTGTGGCCGACGGGATGATCCTCGAGCGTGCCGAACACCGTGTAGCCGAGCTTCTCGTAGAACGGGCGCGCCTGAAAACTTGCGGTATCCAGATGAGCGCCTCTGCAGCCGCGCGCGATCGCATGCTGCTCGGCGGAGGCGAGCAGCCGCCCGCCGTTGTCCTGCCCGCGGAGCGGCCGATCGACCCAAAGGATGTCGAGGAAATACCAGTCGCCCCAGATGTTTCCGAGCGCACCGCCGACAATTTCACCATCGTCATTCTGCAGGAAGAAGTGTGCGGCGGACCACATCTCTTCGGGCATGCCGATCGCCGCGATCGCGTGGGTTCGCACACCGCGGCGAACAGTTTCGTCGACGTTCTTCGAGGCGTAGGGCTCAAAGACTATGCCCACGCTGGATGATGGACGCAGCCGATTCGCTTCCGTGTATCGCTTGCTCATGTGAAAGCGATCGTACCCCCGAATCGGATGGTCTTTGAGAGTCGCCCAAACGCGATAGCCGAGCTTCTCGTAGAGCGGACGTGCCTCGAAGCTACCGGTCTGGAGAAACGATCCGACGCATCCTTTCGAGCGTGCGTATGCCTCCGCAGAGGCCATCAACTCGATCCCCTTACCTTGCCCACGCAAGCTGCGATCAACCCATAACTGCCAGACATGCAGCCAATGGCCCCAGAGACCGCCGAGCAAGCCACCCCGGATGTGATTGCCGTCCTCTCTGATCACGAAGGCAACCTGGTAGTACTCGACGATATGCGTCGCGGCAGTGTTGTGCCTATGGAGTCCGCCCGTAACTACCTCGATCCACTCCTTCGGCGGGTCCGCATTGGCGATGACCTTGGGCGGATTCATCAAGCCCTCCTTGCGCGATATGTCTGAGGATCAAGCCGCGACTCTAGCGCTTCCGCGCGAGTAAGACACGCTGCGCATTGAGCTCGAAAATGTAGCCGTCGGGATCTTCGAGATCGGCGAAGCGCTCGACGATCGAGTCCACTTCAGCCGAGCCGCGCTGCACGAGACGCCCGGCCTCGGCGATCGCTTCGTCGAGGTCCTCATCGCTACGAGCGTAAACCCGAAGTGATTGCATCCGGCCGGGCCGATCGGTTCGCCGGGCACCTGGCTCCGCGCGAGAATATCAATGGCACCTGGTGTACTGAGTGCGACCTGTCTTCCCCCTGATGCTTGCCCGTCGGACCTTGGTAATCGTGGAGCAGCTCGAGGCCGAACAGCTCGCGGTAGAAGCGCTTCGAGCGCTCGATATCGCGAACGTTGAGATTGAGATGCGCCAGCCCTCGGGTGCGAATCATCGGCCTCTCCAGCTTGATTTGGACGGTATCTAATTAGATAGATGACTAATTAGATATTGACCGAAATGTCAAGCGGTCACTGGTTGCCTAGGTAGAGCGCCCACTGACAGTGAAAATCCTTACCGTTTCAGGGTCGCAACCTGATGAACCGGAGTCATCGAGCGAAATTCTATCGCCCGCGCGGGGAATGCCGATTGCATCTCAAGGATCATTACCAACCACATTCCAGGAGATTCACAACGTGAAAAAAGTTCTTTCAGCGTAGTTGCGGCTGCGAGTTTGTCACTGTGTCTCGCGGTTCTTCCGGTCTTTGCGCAGCCTGGAGGAGCCGGTGGTTGAGGCGCTTTAGGTGGAGCAGGTGCGGGGGAGCAACGGGCGGTCCCGCATCAGGCGGTGCAATGCAGGCGCCGGGCAGCCCGGGCAGCATGCAGGCTTCCGGCAGCTCGACTAGCAGCGGCCCAACCGATCCGAATCCGCCCCGGACCGGTAACAGCAGCGCCAACCGAACGACGAACAATCCTCCCGGCTCTTCGACCGATCCATTAAACCCGTCGAGCCCCACGGCTCCGCAGCGCCAGAGTTCGCCGAGCTACTGATGTCGGCCGCTCGGCATCCGCTCTGATAGCCAACGTCGATGCGGTCGCGCGTACTGCGTCAAACACGTACTATCGCGGCCGCATGCAACGAATCTTCGTATCGGTGATGGCGCTCGCGCAGGTTATCGCCCTTTGCGCAAAAGCGAGCGCGGGCGATATTCACGATGTCTGCAAGCCGCACGCTGTCTGCGCAGACAATCCTAAATTGGTCGGTGGATGCTTCACGTTTCGCGGCGTCTTCAAGCTCTACAACGGCAACCCGACCTTTCGGATTTTCCGTACCGGCACGGGTCGCATCCTCGGTGTGCTCTGCGACGAGGACCCGATCATTCCGCCCAACCTCGCCGCGTGGATCAACGATCCGACCAACGCGCAGTGGGATCG
>JASHQJ010000275.1 GCA_030037595.1 Candidatus Binataceae bacterium | reverse complement strand
CAAGGGTATTCGGCTCGAAACCCGGATTATCAAGCATGTTCTGCATGTAATCCGAATCGAAATACCAAACCTGCGGCCCCATGTTCACGCCTATGCGATTTACATTGGTCATCGCCGGCGTGGCGGACACTACCAGATTTGTCGTCCCTCCCCCAGAAGTCGTCGTCGGCGTCGCTGTAGGCGTCGTAGTCGGCGTGTTCGTTGGAGTAGCCGTGGCCGTCGCTGTCGGCGTCACAGTGGGCGTCGCTGTCTTTGTGGGCGTAGCTGTTTCCGTCGGCGTTACAGTGGGCGTGTTCGTTGGAGTAGCCGTGGCCGTCGCTGTCGGGGTCACGGTGGGCGTAGCTGTTTTCGTCGCCGTGACTGTCGGTGTCGAAGTTACTGTTGGCGTAGAAGTGGGATCGGGAGTCGCTGTGGCTGTCGCTGTCTGGGTGACAGTGGGTGTAGCTGTCTTCGTCGGCGTAGCCGTCGTTGTGGCGGTAGGCGTTGAATCAGAGCCTTTGGAATTCTGATGAAAAAGAGACATGAGAAACTGAAGAAAGCTCTCATCGAGGAGTTCACCTCCCGATGCCATCGCTACTAAGACCCCACCAACTGACTCCTGTTTTTCCAAATTAAGACCAAGATGGACAAAGGCGGGCTCATCAGGTTGCGGTTTCTCGGTCCCAACCTCTGTCGTTATTGACAAGTCAGGTCGCAGATTTCTTTCGAAATTGAAACTTGGTTGCTTTGGCCCGATGTCCCCGAGGCAGACTCCCAAATTCAATGTTAGCGCCGCGAACAATATGACCAGCGATGTAAAGAGAAACCGTTCCTTCCACATCCGCCTTACCTGCCTCGTTCAACGACCTAATTTTTCAAGAACTGCTCGGTTCACCGCGCCACGCTAACGGATACCCACTCTAATTCAAAACCTGAATCCGCATGTTACGCAGAATTTCTTTTTATTACAACTTGTATCCTCGTTGACATGAGGAATGCCTAAAAGGTCAGGGCAACTCGTCTAAGCAAAAGTACGCTTGCCGGTCGGAGACCGATCTGCCCCTCTGAAAGTAGAAGGGCGTGATATTTTTTGTCAGAATAAATTTCTGTTTAGGTGACTTTGTTTCGAAGCGGGAGAAAGACCATCATGCCGTAAGGCAAACGAACTTTAACTCTGATTTTCTACTTGCAGGATCTTCCAGCGAGAGCACTCCTTAAGTCTCTAGAAGATAATTTAAGTTAAGTTTGATTCATCGGCCCGTTCGTTTATTACTTGTAGATTACCTAAGTCAGCGAACAACTTAGGGCCCTATGAGCAGACGCCATCACTCGGCGCGCTGCTATCGCGCTTTCCGTGACAACCGAATCTCCCTACCAAGAGACCTCGTTGCGTGAGTTAAGCTGCGGCTTTTTGATTTCGACTTCGTAGCCGAGGTTCCGCAAGCGTTGGGTAAGCCGCGCCGCAGCTCGTTCGTGATCCAGCCGCAGAAGGTAAAGTGAACTGAGTTCCCTATACGGGACGAGGTCGCGCACTAAGTAGTAGGCAGCGGTTAGAATCGAAGCTGCCACGCGATGATCGCCTTGTTGGGTCCGCGCCGCGATTTGATTCTCAGAAACTGCGCGCGCAGATAGCCGTCTTTGTTGCGGCTGGCGGCCCAGGCCGATTGCATCAAGACCGTACTGGAGCCAGGGCGCGCCGTCACGCAAGGTCCGCGACTTCACCTTGCCCGCGCTTTGAAGCGATGGTGACGGGTGACGCGACCGTGCAGTGCTTCAGCCAGGGTCTCCCGTGAAGCTGAAAGTCGCTCCCCGGCCTGCGCCGCCAGCTGGTCCGGATTTTGTTCGCCCGCGATTATCGCCCGCAGCATCCGCCGTCCGCTCATACCGAGCACGTCGGAAACTACCGAGCCGAGCTTGATATTGGCGTCTTCGAGCACCTTCTGGATGCGTTGCTTGTGCTGCACCACTTCCGCACTAACTGCTTGCGCGTGCGGGTCCGGTCGCGCAGTTCCTGGATCGGCCCCGGCGCAACGAAGCTCGAGCGGATCAGCCCCTCAATACCGAACTCGCCACCGCGATCCTGCGTCAGTATCCGACCGGGCGAGCTTTTCGCGGAATCTCGCGCAAGCGCTTGGCGAAACTCAGCTACGACGGCCGCCGCCAGGCAGGTGCGGAGTTGGCACAGCAACTGATCCATGCGGCGGCGATCTCGGTCGGCAGTCAGCACAGTCCCAGCCATCAGCTCGGCGTCCGTTATGCCTGCGAGGATCTAGAGACCTTGCGCAAACGGCTTGAACGCTTGGACGGAGAAATCGCGGGAACGCTCCAGCACCACCAGGTCGGTCAGCTGCTGACCAGCATTGGCGGCAGCGGCGACACCACCGCGGCGATGATCGTTGCCGAACTGGGCGACCCGGCGCTTCCAGAGCGCGGCCGCCTTGGCCGCCTACGTGGGCCTATGTCCCGCACACAAACACTCGTGTAAGCATCAGCCCAAGAGTCCTTCGCTTAGTCCGATTGGAAATCGTCGGCTGAGACGTGCTTTATGGAGGCCGACGCTCAGCGCTGCGACTCAGAGCAATCCCTGGCTGACGGTCTTCTATCGTCGGCTCATCCAACGCGGCAAGCCGCACAAGGTCGCCCCCTGCGCGGCCATGCGCAAATTGCTGGCGGCCATCTGCTCCGTCGCCAAACACAGCCGCCCTTTCAGCACCAACCCAAACCCACAGTCGGCGTTGAGAGTTAGACATGAAAACGCTTGATCACGATCACGGTATCTTTGAAGCCTACAACCCCTGCAGGTTTGGAAAACGCCGGTCCGACCGGTTCGCCATTATCTGACAGTCAACCCTCGCAACCTTTGGCAAGTCTTTTTCCTCGCCGCGCCGATTAGGCGGCGGTGGTCACGCGGTACTCTTCAGCGCGTGTGAGTAAAGCCCACCGCGTGCGTGCGTTCTTGTTGGCCAGCGCGACCGCCGCGATGTTTGGTCCGCGGCGACCTCTAAGCGCTCCGGCCCACAGACTGCGCCGATCTCGTTTGCGTCGCAGATGCTACAGCGCCGAGCGTGCGCCATGGATCAAAAATGTGCGAAGATAGCGATCACCGCGCTTGCTGATCCCAAGTAGTATTGTGCGCTCGCCACTCGAGTGTTCGCGCGGCACCAGCCCGAGCCACGCGCTTAACTCGCGGCCAGATTTAACTGATGCCCATCTCCAACCGTGGCGAGCAGTGCCTGGCGATCACTGGACCCACGCGAGGCACGGTCATCAAGCGGCCAGCTCTGGGGTCGTTTCGCGCGAGATATCTAATCCGCTGGTCGTAACGCTCGAGCTGTTCCTCGAATGACTTAAACGCGCGGCCATCTCGACCAGTGCTTCGCGTATCAGCTCACTCACTCGCGCATCGCGATCTCCCTGAATATCAGCCAGTGCCCAGCGTAGGTGAGCGGCACCCACTGCCACAACTACTCCATACTCAGCCAGCAACCCGCGCATCTGGTTCATCAACGCCGTGCGCTCATGGATTAACAGCGAGCGTACTCGGTGCAGCGCGAGCATGTCCTGCTGAACCTGGCTCTTGATT
>JASHQJ010000274.1 GCA_030037595.1 Candidatus Binataceae bacterium | reverse complement strand
GGGCGTGTGCTGCTTGAGGTAGTGAAAGTTCAGCCACAGGAGCTTCTCGGCGTTGAAGACGCCAGCTGATTTTCCGCACGCCTCGAAGCCGAAGTACTCGATCAGCTCATCCTTGGAAAAGATCTCTTGGTCGCCATGCGACCATCCGAGCCGGGCGAGGTAGTTAACCAGCGTTTCGGGAAAGTAGCCCGCGTCTCGATAGGCAAACACCGAGGTGTGGCCGTGACGCTTGGAGAGTTTGGCGCCGTCGGTCCCAAGAACCATCGGCAAGTGCGCGTATGCGGGCGGCTTGAGTCCCAGCGCAAAGAAAATCTGCATCTGGCGGGGCGTATTCGGCAAATGATCGTCGCCGCGCACGACGTGCGTTATTTCGAAGTCCGCATCGTCGAGAACCGTTGCGAAGTTGTACGTCGGCACGCCATCGGAGCGGAAGATGATCAAATCGTCGAGCTCGGAATTTTCGAAAACCGCCCTGCCTTTGACCAGGTCGTCGACCACCGTCTCGCCCACTCTTGGTGAACGAAATCTGATCGTGTAGTTGCGCCCGGCGCGCTTGTCGGGCAATTGGAGATCGGCGGCAAAGGGTTTGTCGCGACACGTCCCATCGTAGCCGGGTTTTCGATGCTCCTTCTCTGCCAGCTCGCGCTTGGCTTCCAGTTCTTCGGGTGTGCAGTAGCAAGGGTACGCGTGGCCCTCACGCAACAATTTCAGAGCGCCTTCGCGATACCGGTCGAACCGATTCGACTCGAAGTACTTCGGATCGGGCGGACCGTTGTCCCACTCCAGGCCGAGCCATCTGAGGCTCTCGAGAATTTCGTCGAGAGATTCCTTGGTCGAGCGTTCCTGGTCGGTATCGTCGATACGCAGGATGAACGCGCCCTTGTGATGGCGCGCAAACAAATATGCAAACAGGCCTGACCGCACGTTGCCAATGTGCAACGAGCCTGTCGGGCTCGGTGCGTACCGAGTTCGGACCGTCATCGTGTCACTCCCATTCAATCGTCGCGGGAGGCTTCGAAGTGATGTCGTACACCACGCGGTTGACGCCCTTGGTCTCGTTGGTGATGCGGCTCGAGAGCTGCGCGAGGAAGCCGGGGTCGAGGCGCGCCCAGTCCGCGGTCATGCCGTCCTGCGATTCGACCGCGCGAATCGCGATCACGCTCTCGTAACTCCGGCCATCGCCCATTACGCCGACGGTCTTGAGCGGAAGCAGCACGGCGAACGCCTGCCACACCCTTTTAACCACACCAGCCGCCGCGGTTTCTTCCATCACGATCGCGTCCGCGCGCCTAAGGAGCTCGAGCCGCTCGCGCGTCACCTCGCCGACGATTCTCACCGCGAGGCCGGGTCCGGGGAATGGTTCGCGATCGACGATCTCGGCAGCGAGCCCAAGTTCGCGTCCCACCTCGCGCGCCTCGTCCTTGAACAGTTCGCGCAGCGGCTCGACCACTTCGAGCTTCATCGTCTCGGGCAAACCACCGACGTTGTGGTGACTTTTGATCACCGCCGACGGGCCCTTGAACGACACCGACTCGATCACATCGGGATAGAGCGTGCCTTGGCCGAGGAAGCGCGCACCTTCGAGCGCGTGCGCCTCCTTTTCGAACACTTCGATAAACGTGTGGCCGATGATGCGGCGCTTCTGCTCGGGATCGAGCAGGCCTTTGAGGCGCGAAATGAAAAGCTCGGACGAGTCCACGACGCGGAGCGCGATTCCGAGCTGGCGCGCGAACACATTTTCCATCCGCTCGCGCTCGCCCGCGCGCAAGAGGCCGGTATCGACGAAAACGCATTCGAGGCGGTCGCCGATCGCACGATGAATCAACGCCGCGGCAACAGAAGAATCAACGCCACCCGAGAGTCCCATGATCACGCGATCTTTCGGTCCGACCTGCTTTTGAATCTCGGCGACTTTCGTGTCGATAAAGTTCGCCATCGTCCAGTCGCCGCGCTCGCCGCAGATGCCGAGCACGAAGTTTCGGAGCAAGAGTGTGCCGCACGGGGTGTGGACGACCTCGGGATGAAACTGGATGCCGCGGAGCCGACCGTCGTTGGAGCGGAACGCCGCGAAAGGCGAGTTAGCGGTGTGCGCAATTGGCGACAGCGTATCGGGAATCGCCTCGACGCGATCGCCATGACTCATCCATACGCGATGCTCGCGTCCGCCGAGGCCTGCGAACAGCTTGTCGTCGCGATCGACGATGAGAGTCGCGGCGCCATACTCGCGCGCGCGCGAACCGACGCTCTTCGCACCCGCGTGCTGCGCGATGACATAGAGGCCGTAGCAGATGCCGAGCACCGGGCATCCCATGTTGAGTACGGTGTCATCGATATCGGGCGCGTTTTCCTCGTAGAGGCTCGCAGGTCC
This sequence comes from Candidatus Binataceae bacterium, assembly GCA_030037595.1. GTDB lineage: Bacteria > Desulfobacterota > Binatia > Binatales > Binataceae > JASHPB01. The sequence goes on along the minus strand of JASHQJ010000274.1, from coordinate 30,834 downwards.
GCCCGACAGGATGATGCCGCTCGGCTTCATCGCGCGGATTTTCGCCGGGTCGAGGTTGAATGGATGCAGCTCGCAGTAGACGTGCAGCTCACGCACGCGGCGCGCGATCAGCTGCGTGTACTGGCTGCCGAAATCGAGGATTAAAATCACCGCGAATGCCTTGAGCGATCAATATACGGAGCGGCGGCGTGGCGTGAAAGGGCGGTCGCGAACCCGCTTGACTCTGGACCATGGTCAAGGGTCTATCGTTCCTATGGCGATGACGATCGGACGAGTGGCGAGCGCTGCGGGCGTAAGTATCGACACGTTGCGCTTCTATGAGCGGCAGGGCCTGGTGGCGCGGCCGCGCCGCAATTTCTCGGGCTACAGGCTGTATTCGAGTGACGTGCTCGATCGGCTTGGTTTTATCCACGATGCGAAGGCTCTCGGCTTTTCGCTGCGGGAAATCAAGGAGCTGCTGTCGCTCGGCGTCAAATCCACGCGCGAATGCGGTCCGGTCACGCGCAAGGCCGAGGCGAAGCTCGTTGCCATGAACGAGGAAATCAAACGGCTGAATCGTATGCGTCGAACGCTGGAGAAGATGATCCGGGACTGCGGAGGCATGTGCGAATGCGCGAAATGCAGCGCCGAGCGGAAGGCACACGGTACGGCCAACGGCGTGCATCATCATTAAGGAGAGGTGCGAATGGAAGTTGTCATCTATACGAACGTCGGATGCTCGGCTTGCGTGCAGGCGAAGGGCTTTTTGAAGGAACACGGCGTCGGATTCGTGGAAAAGAATATCGCAGACGATCCTGCGGCTCGTGATGAGCTGATCGGGCTTGGCTTTCGCGCCGTGCCGGTCATCAAAGTCGGTGACGAGACGATGCTCGGGTTCAGCGCTCCCCGGCTTCGGCGGGTGCTCGGCCTGTGAGCGGGGAGGGCGGCGCGGCAGTCAAGCCTTACCAGGTCTTTTTCGAAAATGAATACGTTCGGTTGGTGAACGTGACGCTCGTGCCGGACGAGCCAGCGTCGCGTTACACTCCGGCTTCGCTGAGAACGGTCGCGATCGACTTCAACGATCGCGGGCGTGCGAGGTATTTCGAAGGAACGCCGCCCGAGCAGCAATCGCGCGCTAACAAGCCAATCCGTGAGCTTAGTGTCGAGCTGAAATCCGCGCCGCGCGTAGAATCGACTCCGCTCGACGCGATTCGGCTGCAACCGTGGCGCTTCAAGGTGGAGTTCGAAAACGATCGCGTCCGAATCGTGAGGCTCAGATTTGAGGCGCACGAGAAGGGCATCATGGTGCATCATCCGCCACGCGTGCTCGCGACGATCACCGACGTTGCGGTGAAATTGAAGTTCGCCGACGGCCACGCCGACGAACGCGGCGCGCCCGCGGGCGTCGCGGCGTGGCTCGAAGCCGAGACGCTCCAGACTGAGAATGCCCGCGATGAACCTCTCGAGGTTGTGCTGATCGAGCCGAAGTAGCCGTGGGCTATAGCGGCGGACCCGCTGACGGTCCGAGCAGCGCGCGCCGAACGAGCGGCACCGGAATCGCACCTTCGGCGAGGAACGCGTCGTGGAACTTGCCGAGATTGAACGCCGCGCCCTCCTTGTGGCGCACGTCGTCGCGCAGCTTCAGAATCATCAGCTTCCCGAGTTGGTAGCGTAGATAACCTGGATCATCGGTGCCGCGGAGCGCCTCAACTTCGGCGTTGTGATGCGTCTGGTAGGCGTTCTTCTCGAAGAACGCCGTTGCCTGCGCGACGGTCATGCCGCGCGTATGCATCCGGATGCCGACGAGGTACCGAGACGCGCGCATCAGCGCCATCTGCAACTGCGCGAGCCGGAATTTCGGATTGTGATCGTGGAGTCCCTCGTCGAGCATCATCTGCTCGCAATAGAGCGCCCATCCTTCGCTGTCCGAACCTGAATGATAGATGGCGCGCACCTGGTCGGGATTCAACCGGTTGTTCAAGAACTGCACATAGTGGCCAGGATAGACTTCGTGCACCGAGCTATCGGAGATGGTCGGTGGCGAGTAGAACGCGAGCAACTGCTCTTGCTTTTCCTTCGGCCACGACGAATCAGGCAGCGTCACGTAGAAGTACGCCTCGGTGGATTTTTCGAACGGCCCCGGCGAATCCATCGAGGCAAACGTCGTCGCGCGCATGAAGGGCGGCGTTTCGGCGACGATCGGCAGGATGTGGGACGGGATTGTCGCGATCCGATGGATTTCCACGTAATCGCGAATCGAAGCGAGGCCCGCGGTCACCGCGGAAATGACTTGATCTGCCGCCGGATGCGCGTTCGCGAGCGCGGCAACGACCTCGGCTGGCGAATGCTTTGAATCGATTCGTTTTGCGGTTGTGGCGAACTGAATTTGCAGCCGGTGCATCTCGTTCTCGCCGATCCGCTCGAGCTTGTCGAGCGGCGTATCGACGAAGTCCGCATCGGCGAGCATTCTCCGGTACGCATCGGCGCCGATCGCGTACTCGCCGGACGCGTGCGGGCGCAGATCGTTCTTCATCCACTTCGCGTAGTTCTCGATCTGGTTGACCAGCGCTGCGTTGGCGGCGTCGAATGCCTGCCGGTCGGGACCGTCGGCGACATCGTGGAAGGCCTCGGGCAACGACTTATTGAAGAAGTCGAGTGTCCCCCGCATCTGCATCAGCTCGATATCGATTGCGATCTGCGGCACGCGCGCGGGCTTTAAGTTCGTGCGAGCTGCGTTCAGATTCGCGAGCGAGGCCTTCTGGCGCGCAGTGACGGATCGAATGCGGACATCGGGCGGGGCGAAGTTGCGCTTGATCAGTGAATAGACGGCGGAGGTCGGAAGATACATGCCCGGGTCGCGTTCATACGATCGCACCTGCTCACTCCAGAGGAGTTCGCCGTCGGCGCGCGCGGTGAGCCACTCGCGATCGATTTCATCGGCTTCCGTGAGCGATTTGGAAGGTATCGCGGCGAAGATGTCTTTCCATCGATGAGCATGCGCGATGATGCGAGCGATGCCTTTCATAGAGTCGTCGTCAACGCGGTCGTCATAGCGATGGTCGCCAAGGGCGGTCGCAAACTCGGGGTAGAGCCGAAGCTCCTCCTGGATGAACTCCTTGGTCTTCGCGTGGAAGTCGCTATCTGCACTGGCAGTGGCAGCAGCTGGCGCGGCCTGCTCTGAGAATGCGAGCGGCGAAGTTGATGGAGCGAGCAGCAGAAGGGCGAGAAGGACGACGGGCGCTTTCAATGTTCGCATTGGCTTGGGAGTATTGCGCCGGGCATCGTCGAGTGGAAGAACTCGATGCGCCTCGGATCGGCGGCGAGGGAGGACCCGCGGCTTGGCTCAGAAGATTCATCAGTTCTACGCGATCGCTTTCGAGGAGAATTTCTCCCTGCGCCAGATTGTGCCCGCATTTCCGGAAGCGCGAGTCTCGCCGCTCGAGCTGTACGTTCCGATTCCACCGGACGGCGGTCTCTACATCTTTCCGTTTGGCGCCGCCGTGCTGGTGGACGTTCCCGCCGACAAACGCGATGGTGAGATGGCGCGGCTTCGAGCGCTGATGCCGAAGCTGACGACCCAGGTGATCCGCGAGGACTATTCGGTCAGGGAGGATCCCGACAGCTCGGTGGGTATCACGAGCGGGATGCTCACCGTCGATCAGCTCACGCGGCCACGCGCGAGCATCGTGGCATTGATCGTCGCACAGAGCGCCGCGATGGAATACTACGAGCGTATCGTCGAGACGATGTTCACGCGCACCGCGCGGTTCATCGAGGAGCTGGAGCGCCGCGGAACGGTGCCGTTTCGAATCCGGCCGCTGCATCGGTTTATCGGCGAGGCGATCACGACGCGCACCGAGGTGCTCGCAGTGCTGCATCTGCTCGACAAGCCCGACGCGACCTGGGAAGACCCGGCGATGGACAGGATCTATGACGATCTTCGCGCCGAGTTCGACCTCGCCGATCGCTACGAGGCGATGGCGGCCAAGATTGCTGGCATTCAGCAGTCGCTCGAGCTGCTGCTCGATGTCGGCCGCGATCGACGCCTGATACTGCTCGAGGCTGTGGTGGTCCTGCTGATCGTGCTCGAAGTCGTGCTAGGCGTGCTACAATTAGGCGTCTTGCACTTCCATCTGATCTGAAGCGGCCTGCTCGCGTCCCAAAGCCGTTCCTTCTTTGCCGGCGAATTAACAGAAAGTTCGCGATCAATCCGTTTTGCCGCAACGTCGGCTTCGTACACCAAGTCGGGCCTGTGTTCTCGTTGATAGCCGGGGTGATTTAACCCGCTGAACAACGAGGACCTCAGGCGCCAGGTTCAGGAGCGTATGATGACCGAAGGTTCGAATCCAGGCGGCAGGAACGGGAGCGGAAGCAGGGATCCCGTGCAGTCCTTCAATATCTTTGAGCCCGGACGGCTGATGCCCGTGCAGTACGACGACTTGATCAGGCGCCGCGGAGTGATCGACGGCGAGAAGCGTCTGATGCTGGCGGTGCTCGAGGACGCGATTCGCAGCTACCTGCGCAACGTCAACGCGAAGGACGGCGAACGGCGCCGCGAATTTCTCGAGGTCAAGAACTGGTTCCATTCTGCCGCTCGCAATCGGCACATGCCCAACGTGTTCGCGTTTCATAACCTGTGCGAGGCGCTCGGTATTGAGCCGGTCTGCCTGCTCGAACGTCTGCGCGCGATGACGATTGAAGACCTGCCCGCGCGACGCTACCAGAATCGGCGGCATCGCCCTCTCTCGAGTCTGAGACTGGCGATCGATCGTCCCACGAGCACCGAGAAGCGATCGCTGCGCAACTAGTTGCGGATCATGTAGTCGTGTTCGGCGATCGCGATCGAATCGGATAATTTCCGCAAATCTTCTGTTCGCGACGCGACGGACGGCTAGAGGCCCCCTGCGCGACTTCGATTGTCGCTGACGATCCAGGATTACCGCGTGTCAGCAGTGAGTAGAATTCGAACGCCTCCAGCGCCAGGTCGAGCAGGCGGCGGCCGAGCTCATAATGCGTGCTCCGCGAGGCTCATGATGCCGGTCTGGACCTCGGCGCCGCGGAACGCATCCTCCGAGCTATGCAGCTTGTCGCGCAGAAGGCGGGCCTGCGCTTCGAAAAAGCCTTCTGCCTCTGGATCGTGAGAGGCGCGCGCATGCAGCGCGAGATACACGTCGAGCAGGCGATGCAGGAAACGCTGGCGCCAGGGTGAATCGTGCGCGCGTAAGGTTATCTCGATCACGTTGGAGCGCATGATGGGGTTAACCGAGCTACGGCTTTTGAGCTTCAAAAGCTCGGCTTCGTGGTCGCTGAGGTGCGGCATCCGATGGATTGCGCTGTAAAGAAGAGAGGGCATGCCGGTCAGGGCGCCGAGCGCTCCGGCCGAATCTCCGCCGTCTGGAGTTTCAGCGCAAGTTTCGTGGCGAAACGTCAGGGCATCAATCTGGAGCTGGCGTTGGCGTATTATGGAGAGGCGCAGCCGAGCAGGGGGCTTGTTGACAGCCCGCTTGACTATGATCGTTCAATGCACCAGCATCCTGCGGGACCTCAACGACCGTAGCGGAGGACAATGAGTTACATGGCCCTGACAACACGAATCGGCGCGATTGCGTCGGCGATCCTGGTAACCGCGGTGCTTGCAGGCTCCTCACCAGCGCTAGCGCAGGCGCCCAGCCAGAAGCAACTCGATCTCGCGGCGGCGCGCGCCAATCGCAAGGCGATCGTCGGCGAAAACATGAAGTTGAATTCGAGCGAAGCGGCGGCCTTCTGGCCGATCTTCGACCAATACGAAGCGGCGATGGACAAGGTTGATGATCGCCACGTTGCCGAGATCAAGGACTTCGCGCGCAACTACGACCATCTGACTGAATCGTCGGCGAAGGCGAAGCTCGACGAAGTGATCGCCGTTCAGCAGGCGCGCCTTGACGTGCAGAAGGAGTATATCCCGAAGTTCAGGGCGGCGATCTCGCAGGTCAAGACCACGCGCTTCTTCCAGATCGACAACAAGCTGCATGCTCTCGTGCAATGCCAGATTGCGGAACTCGTGCCGCTCGCGCATAGCGGATCAGAAGCGCCTCCCGCGCAATGAGCAGATGATTGCGAGGCATCCGGGGACTTAGGTGGAATTCCCGGATGCTGGCGGTATCGCGCGTCAATGGTGGCGGACCGATCGGCGCCCGATGCGGGCGAGGCGGCTCACGCTCGGACTGCGGCTCGGCCCGGGGCGATATTATCCGAGCGCATCGCAAGGGCGGCGTTAGCGATCGCATTGGTCGGGCTCGTCGCCTGGATTCACGTGCTGCCGCTGAAACTCGGTGCGATCGATGACTTTGCGCGCGAGTTCGTGGCGCGCGCGCTCGTATTCCGCGGCCAGAGCAAATCCGCGATAAACTCATCCGCCGCGCTCGCCGAGCGCGCCGCGATCGCCGACGGCCTACGGGCGCCGCTTATTTTCCACGGCGGCGACGGGCACGACCATCCACTGCTTGGCGGCTTCGACAGCTACTATTGGCTTCGCCTCGCGCGCAACGTTCTCGCGCACGGGAGCGCCTGCGACGAGATACGGGAAGGACGATGCTGGGATAGTTACGCGCGCGCACCGACTGGCCGCCCGAATCTCTTTCCGCGTTCGATTCACGTCTATGCGATCGCGCTCACGCATCGCGTGATCACGTTCTTTCGCCCAGGCTACCCGCTCTCGGCTAGCTCCTTTTGGGTGCCGGTTGTGGTGGGCGCGCTCGGCGTTCTGCCTGCGTTCGCACTCGGGCGGAGACTCGGAGGGACGGCGGGAGCACTCGCCGCGGCGGTAGTAGTGGGTCTCAACCCGGTCGTGCTCCAACGCTCTATCGGCTGCGACAACGACATCTGGAACGTCGTGCTACCGCTTTGTATCGCGTGGCTTCTGATACGCGCGATCGAGACCTCGCTAATGTTTCGCGCCACGCTCTGGACGATCGCTGCGGCAGCCGTGGTTGCGATCCACTCTGCGACCTGGTCGGGATGGGTGCTCGGTTACGATGTCGCCTTGGCGGGCCTTATGTCATGCCTCGCCTATCGTCTCCTTTGGCCTGGTGACGGCGGAACGCGCGGCGCTAAGGGTGGTCCGCGCCAAATAGTTGTCGTAGCGGCAGCGTTCGTTGTCGGAAGTTCGGTTCTGGTTTGGATCATGGCGGGTCGCGCGGCGATGCTCGCCTTCGATCCGATTCGCCAGTTCCAACTGCTCGCACAGTCGTTCAGGAGCGAAGCGCCGGCTGCAGCATCCATCTGGCCAGACGTGTTGAGCGGCGATTTCGCGGCGAATATCGCCGAATTAAAGCCGACGAGCCTTGGCAGTATTGCGCACTACATGGGCGGCTGGCCCTTTTTCATCGCGGGTATCGCGGGAGTGCTTGCGATGTGGTTCGGCGAGAGCACTCCCCACCGATTTCTCGAGCTGCTTGCGACAGTATGGTTCGTCGTGACGTTTGCACTCGCGTTCGAGGGCTATCGATTCGTGATGCTTTTCGCGGCGCCGTTTGGTCTTGCACTTGCCGCGGCAGCCGCACAAATCGAGAGCGCAATATCCAGGTGGCTTGCGCGGCGCGTGCGGGAGAGCCTCGCCTCTTTATCCGCGCTCGCTTTGATAGCGATTGCGCTTGTCTGGCCGGTGCATCAGGGTTATACGGCGGCGCGCGCCTACCTGCCGGATATCGACAGCGCCTGGCGCGACACCTTCGAAGATATCAGACAGAACTCGCCGCTCGACTCGATCATCGATGTCTGGTGGGACTTCGGCTACTGGTCCGAGTTCATTGCCGAACGCCGGACCAGCGCTGACGGCGGCTCGCTTCGAAGCCACATCCCTTATTGGACCGCCAAGGCGCTGCTCGCGCCGGACGAGCGTGAAGCCGCGGGACTCTTTCGGATGCTGAATTGCAGCTCGGATCCGGCGCCCGGAGAAAACAGCGAAGGTGCGTTTGGAAAACTTCGCCGCTACGGGCTCGATGAGATAGCAGCCGCGGAAACAATTGCTGCAATAGCACCGCTCGACCGCGCCGGTGCTGACGGCTACCTGGCGGGCCGGGGCCTCGCTCCTCCCCGCGCGCGGGCCGACGTACTCGCATCGAGCCATTGCGCACCGCCTGAATCTTTCCTGGTGCTGAGCGACAACGTGCCAGCCGCGCCTAGTTTTCATACCGCAGGCAGCTGGGATTTGCGCCACGCGTACGCCGTGCGCCGTGGGCTCGCGATGCCGCGTGAGGAGGCGATACGTGAGCTGGTCGAGCATCTCGGATACGACCGGGCCGCGGCGATTGCGTTGCTCAATCAAGGGGCGAGCGCGCGCGGGAAGCAGCTCGAGAACTTTCTCTCCCCGAACGAGAACTATCTCACTCCGGGATGGATACCGTGCAGGTTGTCCGCTGATGGCGGTCTAACGTGCCGCGTCGCGGGAACGGCGCTCGACGACAAGAACCAACTTGAGGCCATCGAGCTAAAGCCGAGCGATCCGCGTGAGACGAGGCTCGCAGTCACGCATCAGGGTGCGCCGGCCGTCGCAAACGGGATCGTCGGAACGGTGATAGTGGCGGGAGCGGACAGACTCAAGACGACGCGCAACTCAGCGGCCCAATATCCGAACGTCGCGGTGCTGTTCGATCCTAACGGCGAACACGTACTGGCAGGCAGCCGAGCGTTGGTGGAATCGACGCTGACGCAGCTTCTCTTTCTCGACGGCCGCTATAACAAGCTGTTTCACAAGGAGGGCGAGCGGGTTGGCTACGGCGGCAACCGCGTGACGAGCTGGCGAATCGGATGGCCTGACCAGCCCTAGGCGGTGCGGCTGTTGGCGGCGGGACGGAGCCCTTCCTTCGACAGGAAAGTTTGTAGTGAAAAATAGCATAGTGTTACAATGCGACTAATATTGCCATGAGCGGCCGAAACCACTTTCGTGTCATCTTCTGATCTCTCGGCTCCGAAAATCGAATCGGTCAGGGGCTCTTAGGCTCATGAACAGGAACCTGACACGAGTGTGTCTTCGAAGTGTACTAGTTGTAGGTTTTATATAACTCCGCAATCCGAACGGTGCAGCAGATGTGCCGGCACATCTGGTAAACAATGTAGCGGCTCTCGGTTGGCTCACATTCCTAGAGACCGCTACAGACGTGTGCCTCGAGGTGTCGCATGGGACAGTCGACGCTCCAAGCTTGCTGAAAGTCGCGCTCCACTGAATCGACGCTATCGACTGGCAAGTCAGTCACCGGAAGATTGACCGCAACGGAATTTCGACCCCCGGAAAGGAATTCAACGTGACGATTAGTCCTTGGATCGCAGCCGGCGTGATGGCTTCTACGGCCACTACCGACGCCGTTTATGTTCTGTTCAACGCGGCGGTCGCGGATCGGCGACGAACGCTCGCCGCGACCTGGAGCAGCATCTGGTACCTGCTCGCGGCGTTTGCGGTGATCAGCTACACGAGCAACGCTGCCTACGTCGTTTTCGCTGCGGCGGGCTCATGGATCGGTGCGTTTTGCGCGGTCACGTGGCTCGGTCCAGCGGAGAACGGCCTCGAGCCCCGTTCGCGGGATCTTTAGATTCGGCGCGCTTGACGTTCACCGCGCGAGCCGCGCCTGCTGATGTCACGAGCCTCAAGGTATCGTGATTTCAGCGATCGCTCGAAAGCTGCCGGCGAAATCAGCATCGCGCAGCCGCCGCGTACCATTTCTCGCCGGGCGATGGTATTCGGTGCTGCTCGTGCTTGAAGTACTCTGTTACTATGCGCTCAGATTTCCTGACATATACAATTTTAATCGATTCGCTTTTTGGGACTGGGGCGGCTTTCTTACGAGTGAGTATTTGCTTCGGCACAGTGCCCGCCCGCTACTTGATTTCGATTGGCGATATGGCCTGCTCACCCTCTTCATCCAGGAGCTATGGTTCAAATTGTTGGGTCTCGGACCTGTCGCTCTGATCACTTTGAGTCTTGCATGCTCGCCGCCGTGGCCACAGTTCTGGCCGCGATTGCGGATGCCATAACAGGGCAACTGGGCGTCCGCTGATAGCTCTCTGTGTGCCCTTTGTGATTGCTTACGCCACAGATCCGCCGCACGCAGTTGAGGCGTTGTTTCTCTCACTTGGACTGTTGGCTCAGGCTCGTGGGCGGCGCGATCACGCCTTAGCATTTGCGGCGGATTCTGTTTCAACAAGCCCACCATGGGGTATCTGTATAGCGCCGTTCTGCTCGCACTGATCGCGGTCGATCTGTCCAAACGCGGGAAATTCACGGTCGCTGGCGTGACGAAACCGCTATCACCAGACGCTGCGAAGTCTATTGCGTGAGGCCGAAGCGCGGAGTATGTAACGGCTGGTCTTTTTTTGCGCGCCTGTGGGCGCGGGTGACATCGCTTGCGGCGTCGCGACGGCCCGCGTTGTTGCGTTCACTCGGCGGTGCGGAAGTGTTGTTTCATTGGCTCGCAGAGCCTGAGGGCGCGTTCTTATTGCCGGGCGTCGCGGCTTTGGGAGAGATCGCTCGCGAGGAAGCGTGTCTGGAGTCCGCAGACATGATCATCGTCCCGAATCTGCCCCTCTATCGAAACGAGCATGTCGAGGCCGCACAAGCTGCATTGTTTGCGGCTTTCAGCGACGCGCGCTTGCTCTTGGACGGCAGATTCTTTCGTGTGTACGAGCGTGAGGCGAACTGAAAGTGACTAGCGCGACTCGCCCGTTTGCCGGCTGGACCCAAACTTTCAACGAGTGCAGCGTCGCAAGCGTGGAGGCATCTATGCGGGCGCGCGTACATCGGTTTGAGCACGAATCTGTCTGTGGTCCCTATGCTTTACGCGATTTTTCCTTGACGCTCGCGGTCACGTTTGCGGACAGCGTCCGCGCTCGATCAAACCGGATGCATCGATCCCTCGACGCCTGTGCCCATCCACTACATAGACCCGTCACAAGTGGACCTCGCGCAGTTGCCGGCGTCGCCGCCAAGCCTCGATTCGGCTGCGGGCAAGGCCGACCTTCAGACCGTTGTCGATACCCAACGTGATCGGACACCTGAGCAGGCGCAAACCGCGAAGGCCGACTCATGCATTTCTGTGTTCCGCATTACCGATGCACTCGGCCGACATTTTCAGTGCTGCTGATTTACCGATCACGGCGGCGGTCTTCGCGAGGGTCTTCTACGACGGAAACCGCGCGATCGGCGACGCCAAGGCTCATTTCAATCGGCAACGCCCATTCGTTACCGACCCCGAGATTAAGCCTATTGCCAAACGGCCGGCGAATGCTTCCTATCCGAGTGGTCACGCTACCTTCGTGTATGAGTCCGCGATACCTAATGGTCCCCGAAAATGCCGTGGCGACTTTCGATCGCGGCGCAGACTATGCGGACAGCCGTGTGGTCGCGGGTATTCACTATCGGACCGATCTCGAGGCCGGGCGCATCTCTGCCACGGTGATCGACAACGCATTCCTCCACAATTCCCGATTCTTCGCAGACTTGGCCAAGTCCCGCGACGAGTTGAGAAGGGCGCTTGGCCTGACGACCCAAGGCCAAGCTGCTTACATACCTGAAAATCCGCTCGCCACGCAGTGAGCGAGGACGGCTGCGAAGCGGCATCGCCGCTGAGAGAAGGAATCAGCCGAAGGTCTCGAACAGTGGGAGATCGAACGCGGTCTTGCCGAGGAACTCGAGCGTCTCGTCGCTATCGAACGGATGATAGAGACCGGCGCGCACGTCGCGGAACAGCCGCTCCAGCGGAAAGCGCTTGAAGTACGACGAGCCGCCAACCGCACGCAGCGCCAGGTCAACTACCCGAACCGAGTTCTCGATTGCGATCATCCGTGCCGCGACTGCCTTGCGTGACCAGCTTCGCGGATGATCGCGATCCATCTCGTCGGCCGCCTTCCACATCGCGGCGCGCGCGCCTTCGATCAGCATCTCCATCTCGCCGACCTTGTTGTAGACGCTCGGCAGATGGCTCATCGGATCCTTGTATGGGAAGCGGCGCCGCTCGCGCATGAAATCGACCACGAAGTTGCGCGCCGCGATCGCGATTCCGATATATGGCGCGCCGATCGTGAACGGTGCCTTAGCGAAAATCTTCGTCACGCGGCCGCTGTTTGATACCGGCCGCGTAAGGATCACACCCGATTGCGGCACGAACGCATCTTTCAGTTCTGAGCTTCGCGACGCGGTCGCGCGCATCCCCATCACGTCCCAATCGTCCTTGAATTGAAGACCCGGGGTGTCGCGTGGCGCGATGAACAGCGTGAGTATCGTTGGCCCTGCGGGCGCATCTTCCCAGGTCGCTTCGCAGAAGAAGTAGTCGAGCGCGATACTCTGCGTGCCGAAAATCTTGCGTCCGTTGACGCTCCAGCCGCCCTCAGCCGCGCGCGCCACCGTACGCGGCTTGATCGCGATAATCGCGTTGTCCGGCTCGGAGCCGGAGCCGCCGCAGATCAGCCGGTCGGACGCAATCTCACGCAGCTTCCGTTCGACGTTGGGATCCTTGAACTTGCGGTAAACGTCGATCAGCAGGCCCAGCACGTTGAAGTGCATATTGATCGCGAGCGCCGTCGCGCCGCATCCCTGGGCGAGCCGCTCCTGCGCCTTGATCCGCTCGAGCATCGTTGCGCCGAGACCGCCGAGAGCTTCAGGAATGATGAGCCGCTGGTAGCCGCTTTCCTTGAGCCGCGCGTAATTTTCGAAGGGAAACGATCCTTCGGCGTCGTGCGCCGCGGCGCGTGGCGCGAATTCATCGGCCAGCTCCGCCGCAAGACCGACGAAGCGTTGCTCACGATCGGTATAAAGCTGCTGCATCGCGTGACTCTTTCGGCATCGCACGTTGCGCTGGAACTGCGGCCGCCGTCGATGAGATTCGCTCAACTCGGGCGAAAAGCCAAGCGTAGAAATGCATTACCCGACCGCGTTGGGTTAGACCGACGCGGCTGATAAAGTCGCGCAGTTAGACGGTCGCGCTCAACTCGCCATGTCGTGGTTCGATTTCATCTACCACCGAGTTTTGTTCAGTGAATACGGCGCGATCGGCTTCGTGCTCCTGATGTACGTGGTGCTTGGGGCGTTCGAGGTCCTTTCACCGGCGGAGTCCTCGCAGCAGACCTCCCGGCGCGTCGTCAATCTCATCGTTACCGGGATCTATCTCGTGTTCGGCGGCCTGCTCGTACGAGAGGTGAGCCGGGCGGTGCCGGTGGGGAATCATCATATACCCGACCGCGGGATATTATTTTCGGTGGGGCTACTCGCCGCCTATGGTTTCGTCGCCGATTTTATCTACTACTGGTATCACCGAGCGCAGCACACGTTTCGATTTCTATGGGTTATCCACGAGCTGCATCATACCGATACGGCGCTCAACGCAACCACGAGCCTCAGAACCTTCTGGCTGGAGGCGCCGGTGCAGCGCTTTCTGGTCGGCATTCCGGCGCATTGGCTGATCGGCCTCGATTTGCGCGCAGTGCTGATGGTGCCCGTCGTTTACACCGGATGGCTGATGTTCACGCACTCGAACTGGAAACTCAGCCTTGGGCCACTGACGCCGATTTTCTGCGGGCCACAGCTCCATCGCACGCATCATTCAAACCTGCCCGAGCATCACAACAAGAACTTCGCGCAGAACTTCCCGTTCATCGATATTCTGTTCGGAACCTACTACGGGCCGCGCAGCGATGAATTTCCGACGACCGGCGTTGGGCAGCGCACCGCGCAGGCCTCGCTCGTCGAGATAACGGTGAGCCCGTTCCAGGAGTGGGCAAGGTCTTGCTTGACACTGGTCGCGAAGGATTCCGAGCCTGAGCGAAAGCCACCGGCTCGTTCGGCGTCGCGTCGCCTTCGCCGTTCGTCGCAACGCCGCCGCGTGCGATAATGCGCGCATCGTTGACCGGCGGTTGTTGACGTGCCGAATCGTCTGTTAGTTTTCTCACAAACACTCAGGGGAGATTTCGCGTGGGCAGCATCAGCGCGCTCGACGAAAAGACCGGCCGCAAGTTCTACGTCGACGATCCCGACGACCTGAACCCCGGAGGACCGCTCTTCTTTATCCTGAGTCTGCATGGCGGCGGGTCCGTCGGAGCTTGGCAGCGCGCCTACTTCCCCGCCTATCAATACAAGGAGAAGTATCGCCTCGTTATCGCGACTCCGTCCGCCAAAACCAAGGTGCCGACACGTCGATGGATGGCAGAAGCCGACGATGACCATCTACGAAACATCGTTAACTACATATTCGGCAGGTATCGGAAGGAAAACATCTCGGCCTTCTGGCTGGTCGGACATTCACAGGGTGGGATGACGTCAAACCGGCTGCTCGGTGACAAGTTCTTCGCCGATCGCGTCGATGGATGGCTAAGTCTCTCGGGCGGACGAATCGGTCCGATTGAATTGCCCGAGAATTTCTTCTCCCCGGTGCGCGCGTCGCCGCCGCTGATGCCGCAGGGTGGCAATGTTCCGCGGCCGGGTAAGGCGACGATGCCCGACTGCGATTTCTCCTTCATTTTCGCAAGCGGCGAGCATGAAATGGTCGCGCTGCCCGAGACTTCGCCGTGGGCCGAGAAGTATGGCGCGGGACCGCGCATGAGGATGCCAGACGTGGTCGACACCGAGCCGGGCCAGATCTACGACGCGCTCCGTGACGGCCATTCGACTCCGGCGTGGGGGCTGAAGCCTCGTCCCGGCACGGCGCAGGTCTATATCTATCCCAACGCGCGCGGCGGCTGGCTAATTGCCGACGTTGTCCGGCTCGACAAAGGGCACACGGAGGGCCTCGAGCCAAAGATCACCGAAGAACTGATCCGGATGATGGTCGCGGCTCCCGCCGGCAAAGCAAAAGCGCTGCGATAGCGACGCGCTGTTGCGTTGCCTCCCACCTCTGCGACGCTTTAGTACTGATCGTGGCGGCGCAGCCACTCCATCGTGAATTTGAAGCCGTCTTCGTCGCGGCCTTGGGGCACAAGGTCGAGGTAGTTGTAAGCGCCATTCAGCAGGTCAACACCTCGCGAGTAGCACGAATAGGTGTGGAATAGTTCGCCGCTCTCGTTTTTGTAAAAAACGCTGATGCCGACTTCGTCCGCCAGGGCAGTGGATCGAGCCCGATAGTTGTAATACGCCTTTCCCGCGGTATTCTGTTCGGGTGTGAACGACACGTAATAGTCGTAATTGAAATCGCTTCCATAGGATGAAACCCACGGGAAGCTCCAACCCATCCGCTTCTTGTAGGCGTCAAGCTTGGCGAAGGGTGCGCGCGAGATTGCGGTGAATGTCACGTCGCGATGATTGAGATGGATCGGGATGCCGTTGAAATTGTCGGCCCAGAACGAGCATGACTTGCAGCCCTCGTTCCAGTCAGGGTTGAACATGAAATGATAGATGAGCAGCTGGGAACGACCTTCGAACAGATCGGCGAGCGAAACCGCGCCATTTGGCCCCTCAAAGCGGTAAGACTTTTCCACGCGCTCCCAGGGCAATTCCCTGATGCGGCGCGTGATCGCGTCACGTCGGCGCGTAAATTCCTTCTCGGCTGCGAGCAATTCGACGCGGGCCTTGAGCCATTCCTCGTGCGAAACGATTTGATGGGGCATGGTTAACCTCGTGTTGGTTAGATGAGTGCCGGTCAAGCGGTTGATCTGGAGATAGATTGTATCCCGGTTGCACCCGTTCTACGTCTTCTCTTTTTTCTACTACAGTTCACGCTTCCCTTCACCGCCAATCAGCGCTTCCTCATCTTCAGATACATTAAGCGCAACTGTTCGAAACAGTTAGAGTTACAAGGGTGACAGGATTCCGATGGACGCGCCCATCAATACCGCGGCGCTCGCATTGGCAGCGGGTGATCCGCTCGGCGCGTTGAAGCGCGTCGCTCTGCGCGACGACGCGCATGCTCTTGTGCTTCGCGGCATCGCGATGGCGCAGCCCGGCGATCTGGCGCGGGCGAAGGCCCTTATGCGCCTTGCTGCACGCGCGTTCGCTCCCTAAGAGGCCGTGGCGCGCGCGAGGTGCGCAGTAGTCGAGGCTGAGATCGCGCTCGTGTCGCGTGACCTCGGTTGGCCTGCGAAGGCGCGCGACGCAGCGCGGGCGACGCTCGAAGCGCGCGGCGATCGAGTAAACGCAGCCTATGCGCGATATCTCGAGGCCGGGCGTTTCCGGCTGATCGGGCGCATGGACGAGGCCGGGCGTGCGCTCGCCAAGCTCGACTCCTCGGCACTCACTCCGATGTTGAAAGCTGTCCGCGTGCTGATGGCCGCGGGGATCGCGATTCGACGCCTACCGACGAAAGCCGCGCGTACCGCAGTCGCGCGAGCGCAGCGCGCGGCGCTTCGCGCAATTTTCCGGCGCTCACAGCAGAGGTCGAAAACGCGTCGCTTATTTTGAAGACTCCCGCGGCGCGCCTTATTGCGAATGGCCGGGAACGCGTCCTCGCGTTCAAAGAAGTAGAAGCGCTGCTCAAGTCGAAAGCGCTGGTCGTGGACGCCTGTCGTCATGTCATACACGATCGAGGCGCGGTGATCTCGCTCGCCAAGCGGCCGGCGCCGTTCGCGCTCGCACGCGTGCTCGGCGAAGCGTGGCCGGCTGACGTACCCTGGGACACGCTCTACTCGCGTGCCTTCGGATCGAAACTCGCCGATGAATCGCACCTGCGCGCGGCTCCGCGTCGAAGTAGGACGGCTTCGCGCCGTGCTCCGAACGATCGCCGACGTGAGCGGGACCAAGCGAGGATTCGCACTGAGGCCGCGTCGCGCACGCGAGGTGGTCGTGATTGCGCCGCCTATCGAAGAGGAGGGAGCCGCCGTGCTCGCTTTCCTCGCCGACGGCGAATCGTGGTCGAGCTCTCCTCGCGCTCGGAGCGAGCCAGCGCACCGTGCAACGGGAGCTCGAGTCGCTCGAGGCGGCAGGCAAGGTGCATTCGTTGGGCCGCGGACCCGCTCGTCGATGGATGACGCCGCCCATTGTGGGATTCACGACTACGTTGTTGCTCCCCGCGCCGCGGCAGATTGACTAAGAGGGAAGCATGATTGAATCACCCGCCGAGATCGTCCGCGAGTACGGACCGTTTCCGGGCGCCGACGCCGTGCATGGCGTCACGTAATGACGGGCAACATGTATGGTTTGCCTCGGGAGACAAGTTGAACGCGTTTGACCCCGAGAGCGGGCAGATGCTGTGCTCAATCAATGTCGCCGGAGATGCGGGAACAGCCTCGACGGCCGACACCTGTTCCAGATCGTCGGAGATCGTATCGAGAAAATCGATCCGAAGACCGGGCGAGTGCTCGGCGCGATTCCAGCCCCTCGCGGTACGGGTGATTCGGGTCTCACGTGGGCAGAAGGCACACTCTGGGTGGGGCGGTATCGAGACCGAAAGATCTATCAAATCGATCGCGAGAGCGGGGCGATCCCTCGCACGATCGAGTCGGACCGCTTTGTTACCGGCGTCACATGGATCGACGGAGAACTATGGCATGGGACCTGGAAAGGTGACGAGATCGATATGCGTCGCATCGACCCTCGGACGGGAGAGGTCCTGGAAAGGATCGTAACGCCACGCGGCGTGAACGTCTCGGGACTCGAATCCGACGGCGGCGATCAGTTATTCTGCGGAGGGGGAGGCAGTGGAAAGGTGCGAACCGTCCGCCGTCGAATTCAGCCCCTCCGCCAGCGGATATGCAAACGTGTCCGAAGCCATGTCGTCATTGATGATCCGATAGCGATAGGCGAGTGAGAGCAACTCGTACTTCGACAGGAAATCGTCAATCGCCTCTTCGCTGACATTGGTCCGATCGGCGAGCCGTTGATCTCAAGCGCAAATGTCGCAACCGCGGCGGTCGCCTTATACAGCCGGTTTGTGAAATCGATATCATCCGCCGAGCGCTCGACCCCGGCCACCTTCTGATCGGAACGATGCGTGACGGCCGCAATCGCGATTGATGTGATGATCGCGATCGTTGGCACGATGTTGAGGATGGTGCCGCCGGACCATCCGCTGAAGATCGAAGACAACCGCGCGGAAGAAATTTATGGAGCGGAGGCGGTGTCTGTCGATGCCTCGCGCTGCTCAAGTATCAACAAGCATGCGGCGCAAAAAAATAGCGGGGCGCCGTTGGGGATCCAAACGCCCCGCCTTGTCAGGCGCGATGATTCGCGCTCAAGCCCCTGAGGCCTTAGAAGCTCGCCGCGCGCACCATCGCGTTAGTGGTGAAGAACTCCTTGTCCACCGCGCCCATGTTGATATACCAGCATTCGCGCTCCGGCGTTTCCATGCCGGGCAGATAGCACATGGTCGAGAGACCGGACTGCACGTCCGTGCCAACCGCGCCCACCACGAAGGAGCGCTTGAACGGATAGATCGCAACCTTGGCGTCGGGCACGGGACGATCGCGCGTCGCCAGGTAGTAGATGTGGTTGCGGAACAACGAACCTTTGCGGTCATAGGTATCGATGTATGGCTCGAACCACATTTCGCTGTCCATGTAGATCAGCGTCTTGGAATCGATCGCGTTGATTTTCGAGCGATCCGGCAGCGCCTGCACGACGTACATGTGGCGCATCTCCCACGCTTCGGGGCACGCGCTCGTGCCGCCGTCAGACGGGCATCGCACTTCGGGCGAGTGGAGTGCGTGCACCACGCCCAGCATGTTCTTCTCACCGAGGTACTTGTAGAAATACTCCTCGGTCTTAGGATTGAAGCCCGAGTAGTGATCGGGATCCCATGGATGTACTGCGGTCCCGCTCGCGGTCGCAGAGCTCATGATCGACTCGTTGATGCGGCGCACGCGGCGCGAGCCCGCATCGAGCGACCAGATATCGTCGCCACGTGTCGGAGCGGCGTAACGCCAGCGGATGAAGCCGGTGCCGCGAATCTCGTTCGGCGCAAGCAGGGGATAAAGCGCGAAGATCCAGTAGCGGCCCGTTGTCTTGAAATCAGGATCGATCGGAATCGGCTCAACTTCCGTGCGACCAACCAGATCGTAACCGGCATAGTGGCCGATCTGGAAATACTCGAGTTGGCCGTTTTGCGGTCCCTTCCTTGGGAAGGCGGAATCGCAGTCATAGAAGCGCAAATCGTAGTCGTCGGTCGTGATCGGACGGAACACGTTGTTCCAGATGATCTTGGTCGCGACATCAGGATCGTTGGCATCGATCAGGGGGAAAGGCTGGCCGGCAACGTAGCCCATCACGCTCTTGCGATCCTGCGACAGCCGAACCTGCGAAGAGTATTTTTCGGTCGCGTCTTTGTAGGGCGGCGGCCAGTCGACGCGCTCGGACGGCGCAATCTTCATGGTCATGCCCTTCTCGACCTTGAAGTAAACGCCCGGCGAGACCAGATCCTGAACCTTGCTGGCCGTGTCTGGAGTAATGAAATCCCCCGGCTTGACCTCCGCCTGTGTGACGCCCCCAACGACGCACAAGCTCACGAGCGTGACCGCGCCCAAGGTCATCCGGATCCATGACGTGCAGATAGTCCTCATAACCGAGCCTCCGAGATTTAGTTGGCGCATTCCCCTCTGCGCTTCTAGATTTTTTATTAGGGGCCATGATTTTCAAAGTCAAAGTAGATAATGATAATCCCGCGATTGACCCAAATTCAACTACTACCTTAATGAAGTTATTCTAATGATCTGGATCCTCAATCTGTTCAGAAACTGACTGTCGATTTGAGATGGTCAGCGCGATATCGTCCTTAAACAGGATCTAAAGCAACAATATTTCTCGATCTTTTCGCCAAACTAGCCGTTCGAACCAGATTTCATTATTGACTGATTCTCAACTTAGAGTTTAATGACCCAAATTGCTATATTAGTATTATTCTCCAATTTTTAGCGAACAAGTTCGTGAGCTGGCCGCGCGAGAGTCTCAGGAATAGATATGGCTGTGCATCGCTCATTTTCAATTACCAATTCTTATTTCTGAGATTAAGAGCAGACGCGGTTCGCCAACGATTGACACCAGCGGTGCGCGGAGACTATTCTATGCATCGGAATACGAGGTATCGATGAATCTCCGCGGAACGCTGCCAACGCTCATCCTAGAGGCGCTCGAGCGCGAGCCCAAACATGGTTACCTGATCGCCAAGCGCATCAAGGAGCGCTCGCGCGGAGTGCTCGATTTCAAAGAGGGCACGCTTTATCCGGCGCTCCACAAGCTCGAGAACGAAGGCCTGGTGGAATCTTACGAGACCATCGAGCACGGCAGGACACGCCGCCACTATCGCATCTCGAGGGTGGGGCGCGCGGTGCTCGCCAAAGATCGCGGCGAATGGCGCCGGCTCTCGCGCGCAGTCACGCTGATTCTCGAAACCGCCTAGCCCGAGGAGGACATCGACATGAACGGCGCGGCAACTCTAGAAAAGTGGCTCCAGCATGCGACCTGCCGGCTGTCGGCGGAATCGTGCGAACGGGTGCGGATCGAAATCCAGGATCATTTTGATTCGGCGCGCGCGGAGGCTCTTGCCGCAGGCGCCGCTCGCGAAGAGGCCGAGCACGTCGCGGTCGAGTCGCTTGGCAATCCGCGCGCCGCAAACCGGCAGTATCGCAAGGTGATGCTGACCCGGGCTGAGGCCACGCTGCTGCGTGAATCAGGATGGGAAGCGCGCGCGGTTTGTCGCTATCGGTCGCTGATCTTAATTCCGCTAGCCATAGCCGCGGCCGGAGCCGCGCTTCTCGCGGCGGGCGACAGCTATATCGGGCTTGCGCTCCTGGTCGGGGGCGCTGGGATGTGCTTGCCATTGGCCGCGCCGACGCTGTCGATCAACACTCCCGCCCGCGCACGCATCTTCCGCGGCCTCCGATGGGCATGGTACGTCGTGGTGTTCGCCGTTGCCTTCTGGCCCACGCCGCTGCGCCAGACCTGGTTTATCGTCGCCGTGGCATGGCCGATCGTGTGGGTCGAAATGACGATGGCCTCGATTCGGCGCAAGCTACCCGCGCGCCAATGGCCGCGCCAGTTACTTTTCTAGCCATCTGGTAGTTGCACCGCCGGACCGGCGCCCTGTAGCTTTGTGAGCCGCAGTGCTCGGCCGCAACACGCACGTATCGACTTACAACCAGTGATTCTCCTGTCGCGACGTTCGATCGTGATGGCGGCTGCTCTAATGCTGGCCATTCTCTGCGCCGCCGGCGGAGCCTCTGCCGCGTACGTGGCGGAATCCGGCGCCGTTGTCTCGCTGCTCAGTCCGCCCAACTCGGACGGCAAGTTGATTCCGGTGACGCTCGAGATGAGGGTTACCAACATCTCGGATATCGACGAGGTTGCGCAGCACTTCAGGATGGTTGGATACCTGGTCGCCCAGTGGAAGGACGATCGGCTGGCATTCACTCCGAAGGCAGCCTGGGAGAAGTATCATATTTATTCTCCTGGCGATGTCTGGTGTCCGCACTTCGACTTCGGCAACGGCATCGTGCCGCACTCGGCGTACGACGTCAGCATCCGCGCGTACCCGGACGGCAAGGTCAAGTACATGGAACGATCAAGCGCGGAACTTTCGAGCGCGTTTCGCCTCAAGACTTTTCCCTTCGATACGCAGAAGCTCGAAATCCTGATTCATCTCAGTATGTCAGACGCAGATTCGGTGGATTTTGTCGATCTTAAGGGCGGCCGATCACTCAGCGCTGAGCCGCGCGTCTATTCGGAGCACGCGCAATGGACCGTGACGGGGTTGACTTCGTCGGTGGAGCGAATTCCGGGACTGGGGGGCGAATCGATCTCGCAGGTCGCTTTGCGATCTCGATTGCGCGCCGCTACAACTTCTATGTCTGGAAGGTATTTCTCCCCCTGCTGATCATGGTGATCCCGTCCTGGACCGTGTTCTGGCTGGACCCTTCCGAGCTGAGCGCCCAGGCAACTATCTCAGTGACAACGATCCTGACGGTGATCGCCTTCGCCTTTGCGATTCAGGCCAACCTGCCGAAGGTCTCGTACCTTACTTTTATCGATGTATTCTTCCTGATCTGTTACCTGTTCGTGTTCCTGACCGCGCTCGAGATAGCCGCGGTGCATACGGCGGGACGCTCCGGCAAAATTGCGCGAGCGCGGAGATTAACCAGACTGAGCCGCATTGTTCTGCCAGCCACGTTCGTGACTCTGAACGTGCTCTTGATGGCCTACTACTTTGGTTGATTTCTCATCGGTTGCTGCAAGCCGATCACCACTCTAACCTCTGGCGCCAACAGCATGACTATGAATTCAGTGTCGTGAGGCCCTGCCGGCCATTGTGAGGTTATATGCCCTATGATGCGATCATCGTGGGTGCGCGATGCGCGGGAGCGCCCCTGGCAATGCTTCTCGCGCGCAAACGCTACAAGATCCTGCTGGTCGATCGCGCGACGTTTCCTAGCAATCTGCCGACATCTACGCACCTGATTCATCAGCCGGGAATCGCGCGCCTCAAGAAATGGGGTCTTCTCGAGCGGCTGATCGGAACAGGATGTCCGGTGATCGATCACTATCACTACGATATCGGCGAATTCAGTCTGACAGGTTGCCCTCCGCCCTTCGAAGGTACCGCAGTCGCCTACGCGCCCCGACGAATAGTGCTGGACAAACTCCTGGTCGATTCCGCCGTCGAGGCGGGAGCAGAATTACGTGAAGGATTCACGGTTGAAGGACTTACTACTAACGGCGATACGGTGACGGGGATTAGAGGCACGATTGGAAACGGTCGCAACATAACGGAACAGGCGCAAATTGTGATTGGCGCCGACGGTCCCAATTCAATCGTGGCGCGTCATGTAAAGGCGCGCGCATACAACGCGATGGCGCCTTTGATGAGAACTCATTTTTCCTACTGGAGTGGGGTCAACCTCGACGGCGCGGAGCTATATCCTCGCGATTTCCGGTTCGTCTACGGATGGAATACCAACGACGGCCTCGCGCTGGTCGGAGCAAACTGGGCCTTGAGTCGTTTTCCGAAACTTCCCCACGCAGTCGAAGAGAGCTTCTTCGAGGTGGTTGATGAGACGGCGCCGAACCTCGCGGCTCGATTGAGAGCGGGCAAACGCGAAGAACGATGGTGTGGCGCCGCGATCGATGGTTTTTTCCGACAGCCGTTCGGCCACGGTTGGGCGTTGGTCGGCGATGCTGGATACAAGAAGGATCCGTGTACCGGTGCCGGAATAACCGATGCCTTCCGCGACACTGAACTGCTCGCTGAAGCAATCGACGAAGGCCTCGCTGGAAAACGTCCGCTTGACGAAGCGATGGCGGATTACGAGCGACGTCGCAACGCGATCGCGATGCCGATCTATGAGTTCACCTGCCAATCAGCGAAGTTCGAGCCACCGACAGCCGAGCTGCGACAACTTCTGTACGCTCTTCGCGGAAATCAGCGCGACACTGATCGATTCTTCGGATTGATTGCGCAAACGACATCGATCCCTGAATTCTTGAGTCCGGAAAATCTGAGCGGCATCATCGGCCGCGCTGCGAAGGATAATTAGCGAGTCCAGTCGCGGGTGGACCTGACGCGGGAAATTTCGCCATGAAGAGTGACATCGGTGGCACGACGCGGCGTGGTTTCGTCCTTGCGATCTTCGCCGCGGTGATCGCGTTGTGCCTCGCGCTCGCAAAAGCACCCGCGGCGCCAGTCGTCGATCCCGCGCTGGTGGGGACGTGGCAATTGTCAGTGCCGAATCCGCAGGGCACGGCGCTCTGGATATGGAAAATCAACGCCGATGGCAGTTATTCGTTTCACTCAGAAGGACCGGGCAGTCCGCCACCGCACAGCGGTTCATTCAGCGCCACGGGCGGGCAGTACACGCTCAAGTCAACCACGATGAACTGGACTGACAGCGGGGCGTATCAGGTGCTGAACCCATCGACGATGGAGGCAACGGGACGTCTCGGCACTGGAGTGTGGCAACGAAAAGGTTCGGCGGCGAGCGCGGTGCCTCAGCCGCAAGGTCCGGTGCAACAACAGGAAGCGATGAGTACCGGCGACAACCAACCAGGTCAAATCAACGTGCACGTCGTGGGAGTGCGCGGCTCGGGCGTAGTCTATTGCGCGATGTACACCTCGCCGGATGGCTTCCCGCGGAACCTCAAGAAATCGGCGGGTGTCACCAATTCGGTGATCTCAGGCGGCAGCGCTGATTGCGGCTTCTACAACGAGGAAGCCGGTCCCTACGCAATTCTCGTGTTTCACGATCAAAGTCATACTCATCGGCTTAAGATTGGCGCGAACGGGATGCCGACGGAGGGCTACGGGGTATCGAACAATCCTGCGGCGACCTTTCAGGCGCTGAGGTTTGCCGATGCGCAATTCGACTATCGGGGTGGTCGCCGCGATCTGACGATCAAGATGGTCTATCCGTGATCTGCGAAAGCTCTTCGATCTTCTTGTCATATATGGACCGCGCCCGGGAGCAAGAGGAACAACGGACGAGGGAAGCGGTTGCAGTCATATATCCGGCCTCATGAACGGGCATGGCAAGCGCCCGGGGCCATGATGGAATCCGCGCAGCTGTATCTCTGATCATCCTGGCGGCATGGTGAGAATGGGCCGTGACAAAGGGCAGACTTAGCCGGTGCCGGTTCGACCGGTTCGCCATCAGCTGAGGTTCACTGTTCGCAACCATTGGTAAGGCTTTTGGTGTGCGCGAGTTGGCAGTCAGACTGGTTGATCGACCGGCAGTTTTCCGCCGCGCGCCCGCTTAAGTCCCGCGCGCCAGCGGAGGGCGGCGGCGGAAAACTGCGCGCCTTTGATTCAGCTTTGTGATGTTCGGCGCGATAGAGCAGTGCCCACAGCAGGCGGGCGTTGTGGTTTGGCCAGCGCGACGGCCGCGACGTTGGGGCCGCGTGCCGCCATGATCGGCGCCGCCCAAGCGCCACGCGCAGGCCGCTGCCACGCTGGCCGTACCGGGTCGAGCGGGCGCCGTGGATGAGACGGGCGCAGGTCGCGGTCGCCATGCTGGCTGATGCCGAGCAGTACGGTCTTGCCAGCCGAGGAATGCTGGCGCGGCGTGAGTCCGAGATATGCGCTCAGCGCGCGCCCGTTTTGAACTCGCGCGCATCGCCCGCCGGCGCCACCAGCGCGCTGGCCGTCAGCTCTGCCACCCCGGGAACCGCCAGCAACCGCCCGCAGCGCTCAGCGTTGGCGGCGCGGCCTGGGCGATCTCCTTATCGCAGCGCTCAAGGCGTAGCTCGAGTTCGCGCCACTGCGTCATCAGATCCGAGAGCATCTCGCTCAACGCGCTGCCCAGGATGACAGGCAGGAAAACACTTCTTGTGACCGAGATCTCTTGCTCAAATGCGGTGTAACGAATAGTCTTTGGGTCCTCGCCGGATTCCTTCTCAGCTAGCCTCGGACGCCCGCAGTCCTAATGTCGGCATTCAGTAGCCGAGCGTAACTCGCTCGCCGAGCGAGTGGCGTGCGTCGCCACTTAATCAAAACCCAATTGAGGTAAATGACGATGAAAATCATCAGAGAAAATTTCTATCTGAGCGGCGGTCCCGCTTCGGGAAAGACCACCGTGCTCGAGGTTCTTCGTGATCGCGGCTATTGCTGCGTTGACGAAGTTGCCCGCAAGATCCTCCGCCAGCAAATGAAGTTCGATGGCGACGCCGTTGATTGGAAAGATCAAAGCGAGTACCGCGAAGTCGTGCTCTCGTGGTCGATTGCCGACTTCGAGAGCGTCGGCGAGCGAATCCGTCTGGTCTTTTTCGATCGGGGCATTCCGGAGTTGACCGCGTATGGCAATCCGCCCGGCACCGAAGCGCCCCCGCATCTTCAACGCGCCGCAGCGGTCTTCCGGTACAACCCGCTAGTGTTCGTCGCGCCGCCGTGGAAGGAGATCTATTGCAACGATACCGAGCGAAAGCAGAGCTTTGAAGAAGCTATCGATGTCTGGCGGCGCGTGGCTCCTTGCTACGAGAAATGCGGTTACTTACCTGTTGAGCTTCCGCGGGTCTCGCCGGAAAAGCGCGCCGACTTCGTCCTCGAGCGAATAGGCGAAAGACAGCGCGCCGGCGGTTAGAGCCTGATCAGGTCGGCGTGGTCGGGGTGGCCCTTGCTCGCGAACAGGAACGCGAGCAGGTAGTCGCGCAAATGGCGCGTCAACAGAAAGTTCTCGCGGACCTGATTGTGCCCATTTTCGCCGAGCTTGCGTGCGAACTCCGGCGCTCCTAGCAGCTGTTTGATCCAGAACGCGGTGCCCTCGATCGTGTAAGTCAGGATGCCGGAGTACTTGTGTGCGATCTGAAGCGGAATCCCGCCCACAGCGCTCGCGATCGTCGGCCGCCGCTTCCAGAGCGCCTCCGAGACCGTGAGACCGAAGCCTTCCTTGAGCGATTTCTGGATGACCACGGTTGACGCGCGCTGGATCGCATTGATCTCGAGATTCGAAGTCGGCGGCAGATCGAGGATATGCACGTCCGGATCGTCGCCGGCCTGCTCGCGGACTTCCAGGAGCACCGCGACGCTTTCGGGATCGTCAGTCGCGGAGCCACCTGCAAGCACGAGCTGACAATCGAAGCGGCTCCGCGCCATCCGCCATGCTTTGATCACTCCGACTGGATCTTTCAGGCGATCGAAGCGCGATACCTGCGTGACGATCGGTTTGTCGCTGCGGATGCCGAAGCGGGTGAGGACTGCCTCTATATCGCTCTCAGAGAGTTCACGATTCTTGTCCGACAACGGGTCGATTGAAGGTGCGATCAGCACCTGCGGTATCTTCATCTCGCGCGCGAACTGCGGCGCCGAAAAGACCGACAGGTCGTATCGCTCGACCATCGGCGCGATGAACTCCCACGCGCCAGGCGCCGGCGCCGACACGTCGATATGGCATCGCCAGAGCCACGATGCGGGTCGCGCGTCGCGTTTCCTGATCAATCCCGCGGGCTGCGGATCGTGGATGAAGAGCAGGTCGGCGTCGAGGTTGAGCGCGGCCGCGTTGGCATCGGTCACCTCATTGAAGACCTTGCGATCCTCGGCCGTGAACGTGGCGGGCGCGCCGTGCAACGCGTTGTGCAGCTTCTTGGTCAGGACGAAAAACTCCTCCGGTCCCTGCACCACTTCCCATCGCGTATCGAGCCCGAGCTCGTTCAACAGCGGCACAAGGCGGTTCAGAATCTCGGCGACACCGCCGCCGACCCTGGTGGAATTGACATTGATTACTCGTTTGCCGCTGAGGCACTCGCCGAGCAAACGCAGTTCCGAGACCACGCCCTCGCCGACGATCGGCGTGTAATCCGCCAATTGGGCCGGCACTTTAATTCCTCAACCGCTTATCGATTTGCGCGATGATGGCGTTGCGCAGGCCTTCTTCGGTGTGCGTATAGGGATCGAGCGCGCGCAGCGCCTGCGCCAGTTCCTTTTCCCCCAGCACGCGTTCGAGCCATCCGGAGAAATCGTTGTCACCGCGCTCTAGCCGAAGGCGCGCGTCGAACATATGAAAGGAAATCGAGCTCAGCGAGATGCGGCCGAGCGCGTCGCGGAACTCGCGCAAGTTGTGCGCCTTCAGGCCCGTCTTCAATACAAACGAGACCGAGCGCATGAAATGCAATTCCATGCCGGGTGGCGCGGCGCGCACCTCGGAGCGCGTTTCGAGAAAATTCTCGATCACCCTGATCAGCTCCGCGCGTAAGTCATGGATTTTCTGAAAGCGCAGGATGTCGATCGAGGCCAGCTCCTCGCCGAGACGCTCCTCCAGCAGGATGTTCGTAACCCAGTAGGCGAAGTCGTTGGGCGGCTCGGGCGATAGATGTTGATGCTGCACGAGGAAGTGGTGGGTGTGATGGTAGATCACAGATCCCGGCACTTCGCGCAGTCCTTCCAGCAGCTCGGCCAGGTCGCGCGCTTTCCGACCGGTCAGCAGGGTGAGATTCAGACGCGATTCGAACTCGAAAACCTCGGGTACTGAGTCAGATTGCATCGTTTGGAGGATAACGTAACGGGACCCGACTTGCCCTCACGAAAAAGCGAAGCCTATGATTTTCATATTCGGTCACTTCAATCGCCGAATTTCAACCTTTGCCGCGACAATGTTTGGCGGAGGTGATCTGTGGAACAAACGACGTCTGCTGTTGAGTCAAGTTTCGATCGCGTTGCGCTCCGTGCGAGGGCGCGGCGGCCGCGCCGCAACGGGGCTCGCCTGCTCGTCATGTCGAATCGCGCGCCGGTCAAGATCGTGCGCGAAAATGGACACGAGCGCGTCGAGCCTACCGTCGGCGGTGTCGGCTCCACGTTTCTTCGCTTGCTCGAGCGTCACGGCGGGCTTTGGATCGCATGGTCCGGAATCAAGGACGATGCGCGGCGAATCGACAAACCCGGCAGCGACACGCAATTCTCGATGCTGTTCCCGCGTCTCACCGAGCGCGACGTCGCCTTCTACTACCACGGCATGTGCAACCGCGGACTGTGGCCGCTGATGCACTTCATGCCGCTCAATTGTCGATTCGAAACGGCACAGTGGGATACCTACCGCCGCGTCAATTGGATGTTTGCGCGCGCGGCCGAGGCGGAGGTCGGTTCCTACGACGTCATCTGGGTGCAGGACTTTCACCTGGCACTTGTGCCGCAGCATTTGTGCGAGCGCAACCCCAAAGTTCCGATCGGTCTTTTCTGGCACGTGCCATGGCCGCCCGAGCAGGTGTTCCGTATCTTCCCGTGGCGGTCGGAACTACTGACCGGCATGCTCGGCAGCGATTTGATCGGATTTCACACGCCGGCTTACGCCAAGCATTTTCTCGACGGATGTGAACGAATCCTGAACCTCAAAGTTGATCGCGAAACCAGCCAGGTGTTTCACGATTCGCGTACGACCAAGGTCGGATCGTTTCCGCTCGGAATCGCGGCCGACCTCTTCAGCGAGATCGCCTCGACTCCCGAGTCCCGCGCGCGGGCACGTCGAATCCGCAAGGCGCTGCGCACGCCGATTGTCGTGCTCGGTGTGGATCGGCTCGACTACACGAAGGGCATCATCGAGCGGCTGCTCGGCTTCGAGCGTTTCCTCGAGCATTACCCCGAATATCGTCGGCGCATTACGCTGGTGCTGATCGCGGTGCCGTCGCGCACGCGCGTCACGGAATATTCCGCGCTGAAAAAGCAAGTCGACGAGCTGGTCGGCCGGGTGGTGGGCCGATTCTCATCGGACGGATGGGTGCCGATTCGCTACCTTTATACGCAATTCCAGATGCGCGAGCTGATTGCGTATTACCAGTCGGCCGATATCGCACTGGTCACGCCGCTGCGCGACGGCATGAATATGGTCGCCAAGGAATATGTTGCATCGCATCCAGCGGACAGCGCCGTTCTGATCTTGAGCGAATTCGCCGGCGCGGCTGAAGAGCTTAGTTCGGCGCTACTGGTTAATCCCTACAATATCGACCAGATCGCAGAACGGTTGCATCAAGCGGTTGAAATGCCGATGGAAGAACGGCGCGCGCGCTTTGCCGAGATGCGTGAGCGCGTTCACCGCAACGACCTCGAAGCCTGGTCGCAACACTTCCTCAGCGTCCTCCACGAGCAGTGTGCGATCGAGCCTGATGCGCAACTCGCCGCGCAATAGCACTCCCGCGCCGCTGCCGCGGCATCTGCTCGCCCAGCACGCGATGCATCGCGGTCTCGGCCTCCTGCTCGACTACGATGGCACCATCGCGGCAATCGTGGCCGATCCCGCGCGTGCTGTGCCGCTGCCGGGGACGGCGGAGCTGATCGAGCGAATCGCGCTGCAACGCGATCGCGTGCGTGTCGCGATAGTCACCGGGCGCCGAATCGAAGATGTGACGCGGCTCCTGAAGGTCACTTCCGAGGTCATCTTCTCGGGCGTGCACGGACTCGAATTGTGCGGCGCCGACGGAAACGTCGGGTTCGTACCCGAGGCGTCCGAATACTCCGCGGAGTTGGACAAGTGCCGTGCCTGGCTTCAGCGCGAAGTGCCGCGCGGACGCGGATTTCGAATCGAGGACAAACAGTTCTCAATCGGACTTCATTCGCGCGCGGCCGATCCGGATGAGGCGCAGCGCCTCGGCAAGAACTTCACCAGGTTTGTTGAGCGGGAGACGCCGCATCTGCGTGCACTTCAACTCAAGATGCTCGTGGAGGCGATGCCGAAAATCGCCGGCAAGAATCACGCGGTTCAGAGAATAAAGCAGATGCTGCCGCAGTCGTTCATCACGGCGTATTTCGGCGACGACACGACCGACGAGGCCGCGTTCTCGGCCCTCGACGCCAGTGACATCGGCGTCTTCGTCGGTACGCCGCGGGAAACGCGCGCACGGTTTTTCGTCAACGGCCCGCGCGAGGTTGTTGCGCAGCTTAGCGTCATCGCTGAGTCGCTCGAATCGCGCTCCAACACGCACCCGAGAGAGTAGGGCCTCGCGGCCGCACGGAAATCTTCGCATGGGATCGATTCAGAGCACGGTCGCGGAAACGCCGCTCGAATTCGAGACGGTTATTCCGGTGCGCCTCGACCGTGTCCCGTGGTGCCGCTTCCACTGGATGCTGGTGATCGCGCTCGGTATCACGTGGATCCTCGACGGCCTCGAAGTGACGCTGATGGGCGCGGTTGCGGCGGTCCTGCAGCACAAGGCGACGCTCGACTTCACTGGCGCGGAAATCGGCTTCCTGAGCTCCTGCTATTTGACCGGCGCGGTGCTTGGAGCACTCGTGTTCGGGCATCTGACGGATCGCTTCGGGCGGCGCAAGTTCTTCTTCATCACGCTGGCGCTTTATTTGATCGGCGTTGGTCTGACGGCGGTGTCGTGGAACTTGTGGAGCTTCGCGCTGTTCCGATTCATGACCGGAGCCGGAATCGGCGGAGAGTACTCGGCCGTCAACTCGGCGATCGATGAACTGATTCCCGCCGAGTACCGCGGCCAGACTGATCTCGCGATCAACGGCAGCTTCTGGCTCGGCGCCGCGCTCGGTTCGCTCTCGACTCTGA
>JASHQJ010000273.1 GCA_030037595.1 Candidatus Binataceae bacterium | reverse complement strand
CGCATGAAGCCGCGCGCGAGCGCGAGCTTCTGCCACTGGCCGAAGCTCACTTCGACCCCGCCCGGCCAGGTCGGACCGAGCTGCGTCTCGAGGCCTGCGGTCAGCTTTGCGATGACATCCTCGGCGCCGGCGCGATCGACCGCCGTCACGACCGCGGGCTCGTCGTCGTGGCGCGGCACGTCGCCGAGGCCGATAGAGTGGCGCGCGCGAAACTCGAATCGGAAGAAATCCTGAAACGCGCCCGCGATCCGCTCGCGCCAGTCGTCGGCGCGAATCCGCGCGAGATCAACGCCGTCAACAAGGATTCTGCCTTCGTCAGGCTGATATAGCCGCGCGAGCAGCTTCACGAGCGTGCTCTTGCCCGCGCCGTTTTCGCCAACGATCGCGATTACCGAGCCGCGTTTGAAATCGAGGTTCACGTCTTCGAGCACGTGTCGCGTCGTCCCCGGATAGGCGAACGATACATGCTCGAGCCGGATACCATCATGGAGTTGCGCGGGCGCGGGAGTATCCGCGTGCTCGACCATCGCAGCCGCATAGTCCTCGAGCCACGCGAGGCGCCGCGAGCCATCGAGCCAGATGCCGCGCAGGAAACCGATCTCCCCAACGGTCGCGCTGATATACGCGGAGAGGCGCGAGCCCGCGGCAAGCACCAGGAGCACCGGCCCCGCGGTTCCGTGCATGATCGAGGTAACGAATACGATCGCGCCGATATAACCCGCGCCGAAGAGGAGCCATGCGAACGAATGCCAAATCGCGCTGCCCCACCTTGCCGATGCGACCGGGCCGTACCATCGCTCCCACGCCTCGCGCCGAAGCGTCACGAGCCGATTGCCAATCCGTGTGACGCGCACCTCTTTGCCGGGAGGCGCCGTGGTCGCGACTATGAACAGATGACGCGCGAGCCGATTCGCCGAGGCGCCCTGCTCTTCCGCGTCGCGCTCGATTCCCGGCCGCCACGCCGACGTGAGCACTGTCGGCAGCGCGAACAGAACCAGCGCCGCGAGCGCGGGATGAATCGACACGAGCAACACGATCGTCACGCCGAGCCTGAGAATCCAGCCGCATGTCGAGAACATCGACATGTACATGTGATCGAGCACGAAAACCTGGTCGCGCAGCACGGCCAGGCGATCGAGATATTCGGGGCGCTCGTGATGCGCGATGGTCGCGACCGACGCCTGCAGGCCAGCCACGTGCGATTCGAGCGCGATCGTGAGGCGGTCGCGGAAACGGCGCTGCACGCGATCGCTCGTCACACGGAGGAACCACGTGCCGACCGCGGACACGCCGAGTCCGAGCGCCGAACCGAGGAGTAGAGCGAAGTTGTGCTGCGTCACGCCGTCGGCCAGCAGCATCAACCAGAGCGCGATCAGCGCGTCGGGCAACGCTGCCAGCAGCGCGAGGCTGAATGCGATCGTGAGGAGGCGAGGCTCGGCCTGGTAGCCTCGCTTCAGCGCGCGCCACATCGCCGGAATCGCAGCCGGCATGTCGTCATGCAGGGTCATCGAGTGCGATTCCTTCGTCGGTTTCGGTTGCGCCGTCGGAGAAGCGCGACGCCTGCAGATCGAACATCGTGCGGTAACGCCCGCCTAACGCCATCAACTCGTCGTGCGTGCCGAGCTCGACCACGCGGCCATGCTCGAGCACACAGATCCGGTCTGCGTGACGGACGGTGGAAAATCGATGCGAGATTAAAATCGTCGTGAGATGGCGTGTCGCGGCGAGGATTCGATCGAAGATCTCGCGCTCACCGCGCACGTCAAGCTGCGCCGTTGGTTCATCGAGCAGCACGACTCCCGCACCAAGCTCGACCGCGCAAAGGGCTCGCGCGAGCGCGACGCGCTGCCACTGGCCACCGGAAAGATCGGTCCCGCCGTGATAGCCGCGCGCGAGGATCGTGTCGAGCGATGCAAGATTCGCGGCGCCCGCCTCTGCGAGAGCTTTCGTGATCGCGTCCTCGGACACACCTGCCGGCGCGACGTTGTCGCGCAGCGGCAGCTCGAAGCGTGTGAAGTCCTGGAACACCGCCGTCACACGCGCGCGCCATGCGTCGATATCGAGCTCGCGAAGATCAACGCCGTCAACTTCGATCGCGCCGGTCTGCGGATCGTAGAGCCGGCAGAGCAACTTCGCGAGTGTCGTTTTGCCGGCGCCGTTCTGGCCGACGATCGCGAGCGAGGTGCCCGCGGGAATCGTGAGATCGAAGCCGTCGAGAACCGGCGCTTCATTTGAAGATAGATACGTGAAGCGGACGTTGCGGAATCGGATTTCGCGCGCCGGCATGTTCTCGGCGGAGCGGTTCCCGCGCGCGAGGCTGCCCGCCGGACCCATCACATCTTCGAGTCGAAGCACGGCGCCCGCCGGTGTCGATGCGCCCTCGAGTGCCCACGATAATCCGCCGAATGCGATCATGCTCGTGCTGACGGCGGCAGTCGCGAACGTCACGAGCTGGCCGACGAGGATTCGCCCCGCGGCCGCGTCGCGCGCCATCGCCCAGAAAACCAGGATGTTGGCCGAGAGCACGATCAGCAGGCTCCAGAGCACGGGCCGCTCACGAAGCCGCGTCGCCTCCCAGCGCAGATCATGGAGACGGCGGCGGCGCGCGACGAACCGATCGATCGTCCACTTCGCAAGGCCGAAGAGGCGGACTTCCTTAGCAGCCGGCGGATCAACTGCCAGCCGGTAGGCGTAGTCGGCGTGACGCTGCGCCTCGCGAACTTCCTCGGTGTTGCGATCGCGCCACACGCCGCTCTCGCGGAGCAACCAGTGCGTGCTGAGCCATGCGCCCGCGAGGATGATCGGCGCCCACCACGAGTAGGCTGCGAGGACGACCGCAGACAACAATCCGCCAACCATCTCAACCAGTCCCGACGCGATGAAGTCCATCGAGATGCTCATTGGCGGTCCGGTGATTCCGAGATCGAAGTCGCGCGCCATCGTGAGGTCGGTGGTGAGACGTGGGTCCTCGAGATGCCCCATGCCCGGCGGCGTGACGCACGCGATCGTGAGTTGATCGTAGAGCCATGCAGCGACGCGGCTGCCTAGATTCGCGCCAAGCGCATGATGAAGAGGAGGCAGGACCTGGAGCAGCACGAACACTGCCCCGACCGCGAGCAGCGGCATCGCGAGAGAGTGATGGTGCTGCACGGCGCCAACCAACACGCCCATCGCAATTGCGAACAACGCGGGCAGAAGACCGCGCATCATGAGGGCAGTCCACCACCCGATCGCGAGCGGACGATCCGCCTTCGGCAGCACGCCGAAAAACTTCCACTCATCGCGCGCTTTCAGCCGTTCGAGCATCTGCATCCTCGGAATTAACGATCGCCCGCTGCCGAGGTTACGCGTCTGCATACCATCAGGCGAGATTGCCCAGGTGATACGAATGATTCCTTTTGGGAAGAATAACTGCGGATTGGAAGCTTCAAATTGCGACCACGGGCGGCGTTCCAGTTCAGTAGAGTTGCTGATTTATCGGATCAGTAATGCGAATGTCATGACGCGCCTGATTGACTTCGAAGACGATGCCGGCCTTCAAAAAAGTATAATGACTCTAGGGTCAATTTTATCGCTCGGTAAGTTATTAGCAGTCGGTATAGTTGACTCAAATTTAACATCTTGCACTTCTGCGGTAAGGGAACGAGAATCCGGACTGACTGGGACGGGATCTCAGTTCAGTGGAGAGAGGAGAGAACGAGCTCGGGGATAAAAGTCTAATTGGGGAGAAGAGAGGTCATGATTGTTTCGCGGAAAGCTCTCGTTGGCACGTTCGCGCTATGGCTGGCGATCGGGGTCGCGGCCGGGGCGGCGCGGGCGCAGGTGAAACCAGGCGATGTCATCACTCCGCAAAACGCCTACAAAGTTAAGGACCTTCTGAGTCCAGGCACGTACTGGGCGGTCGAGCACGGCATGCGTATCGATGTGGTGCCGAGCCAGCGCATCGACTGGCCGCCTCCGTACAAAGATGCGACCGAGAAATACTCGTCGCAGGTCCGCCTGACCGCGGATCATCGCACGCTCGAGGGTTACGTCGCGGGGCAGCCGTTTCCGCTGCTCGATCCCAACGACCCGTCGATCGCGACCAAGATCATCTGGAACGTGGTTTACAAGCCTTTCTATAGCGATGACTACGATCTCCGGTTCTTCGATTGCCGCGATCTGTATCTGACGGCAGGCAAGGCGAATTCGCCGGTGATCAACGACGGATGGGTCGGCCATTACGCCGGCTACGACGAAGTCGGACGCACCGAGGTCGAGCCGTTGCCAATCGATCCGGATTTCCTGAAGACCGGACGCACCTGGCTGTTCGCGCTCTATCCCGTGCTCGCGCCGCAATCCGATCGCGGCGTCGGCCTGATTCGTTATCGCTACGCCGATCCGGCGCGCGGCGACGATTCGTGGACCTGGACCCCCGGCGCGCGGCGGCTTCGGCGTCTCAACGAATCGATCCTGAGTACCGCATCGGGCACGACGACTTGGGATCCCGATCACTACTCGGGCTTCAATCCCAAGACCGAGTTCTACGATTACAAGTTCCTGGGCGACCGCAACATGCTCGCTTGCGTACGCGCGCTGCATTCGCCCGAAGTCACCTGCCCATACGACGGCGGCGCCTCGGCGTGTCCCGAGAACTGGGAGATGCGGCATCTGTACGTCGTCGAGGCCACGCCGCGCCGCGGCCGCGCGATGGCGGCCGGCGCGCTTGATTCGAAGACGCTCGAGTACGTGGACGCCGAGATGTGGTTCAACCCCTACATTGACACCTACGATCGAACCGGCCGCCTGTGGCGCAACCATGTTTACTGGGTCGCCTATCGCGATCGTCCTGTGCCCGACGCCAAGGTCGCGATCTATCCGTTCCCGCGGCTATTCGTGGTGGGCGGGCGTTCGCTCGACGTGCAGGCGAGCTACGCCTCGATGTGCTATCTGCCCGGGCAGGATTTGCCTGAGCGCGAATGCTGGTACATCAACATGGGTGCGGTCGACAAGGAGTTCTGCACCGTGCACGCGATGGAGGCGGCGGCGGTTTCCGGCTACGGTCTCTAATCGCGGGCGCGCTCGGATGCCCGATGGCACACGAACGCTGAGCATCTGAAGTTCGAATTGAGCGGCGCGGATCGAAATCGGT
Organism: Candidatus Binataceae bacterium; assembly: GCA_030037595.1. Classification (GTDB taxonomy): domain Bacteria; phylum Desulfobacterota; class Binatia; order Binatales; family Binataceae; genus JASHPB01. Next base: position 13,240 of record JASHQJ010000273.1, on the reverse strand, counting down.
TCGCGCCGCTCGCTTTCCGTTTCATCTCCGTTGCGTCACTCTGGTCGGCATGAGTGAGCGGCCCAATATCGTGCTGATCGTCGCCGACGACATGGGCTACGGCGACTTCGGGTGCTTCAACAACGGACTCTCCGATACTCCCACGCTCGATCAACTCGTGCGCGACGGCCTTTGCCTGACGCAGCATTATTCGGCCTCTCCGGTATGTGCTCCGGCGCGAGCCTCGCTGCTCACCGGCCGCTATCCGCATCGCACTGGCGTGCTCGATACGCTAGAGATGCGCGGGCTCGATCGGCTCGCGCTCCGCGAGACCACCGTCGCTGATCTTCTCAGGCGCGCCGGCTACGTCACCGGTCTCGTCGGCAAGTGGCACAACGGCGCGCTCGATCGCCGCTATCATCCGAATCGCCGCGGGTTCGAGGAGTTCGCCGGCTTCTCGGGAGGATGGCAGCCGTACTTTGAATGGCGGCTCGATCGCAATGGCTCTGAGAGCCGTTCTGATGGCCGATACCTGACGGAGGTATTCACGACCGAGGCGTGCGAATTCATCCGGCGCCATCGCGGCGAGCGCTTCTTCCTCTACCTCGCGTACAATGCGCCGCACTATCCGTTCGAGTCGATCGAGTCGGATTTCGCGCCCTTTCGCGATACCGGCAAGTTCACCTTCGCTGTGAGCCAGATCTACGCGATGATCAGGGCGATGGATCGCGGCATCGCGGCGGTGCTCGACGAGCTTGCGCGCGACGGCCTCGCCGACAACACGCTCGTGTTGTTCACGAGCGACAACGGTCCGCAGTTCGGCGGGCGCGGCCAGATGTGCTCGGATCGTTTCAACTGTGGCTTCGCCGGCTCGAAGACCCTCGTTTACGAAGGCGGCATCCGCTTGCCGATGGTGATGCGATGGCCGGCAGGAATTTCGGGCGGCGGCCGCACGATCGACGCGATGATTCACTTCACGGACTGGCTGCCGACGCTGGTTGCCGCGGGTGGCGTGGCTCCTGAAGCCTTGGTGCGCGATTTCAAACTCGACGGCGAGAACGTCCTGCCGATTTTCCAGGGCGATCGAGGCAAGGTTCCCGAGCAGCGCTTCTGGCAATGGAATCGCTACACGCCCGACGGCGAATGCAACGCCGCGATGCGCGACGGCCGCTGGAAGCTGGTGCGGCCGGCGATCAAGGAGCTGATGAAAGTCGCCAACGAAGACCTCGCGATGGATGTGGACGCGAAATACCACCCTGAGAAGTACACCCATATCCTGCGCACGCCCGAGCCCGAGCGCGTGAAGCCCGCGCCACCGCCCGCGCAACTGTTCGACATCGAAAGCGATCCGGGCGAGAACCGCGACCTCGCAAGAGCTCATCCCGAGCGCGTCACGAAAATGACGAACGAGCTTGCGCGATGGTTCGAGAGCGTCGAACTCGACCGCCGCACAATCCACGATTAGCCGCACCTCACCGCGACGATAATTCCCGACGCCCACGCGAGTTTGCATAGAGTCAGGTCCGGGCGATGTTCGAGTTTCGTGATCAGCGCGCCGACTTTCGGCGCGTGGTTGTCGGGCCAGTTCGGCTGCGGCAGCATGTCGTCGATCACGTAGAAGCCGCCCGCGTTCAGCAGCTCGAGCGCATCGTCCAGATGATCGAACTTCCCGGGCCAGGTATCGGCGAAAATCAGATCAAACCTGCGGCCACGAAGCTTCGCCAGAAAAGCGGCGCCGTCTTCGATGTGGAACTCGACGCGGCCATCGTGCCCGAGATGGCGCTTCGCAATCGCGGCATAGCCTGGATCGCTTTCGACGCTGATCAAGGTTGACGCCGCGTCCATCCCGGCGAGAATCCACGTACTCGAAATTCCCGTCCCCGTGCCGAGCTCGAGGAACGCGCCACGAGGCTTGGCCGCCGCGAGCGTCCTGAGCAGCGCACCCATGCGCGCTTCCGAAGCCATCGAGAATCCTGCCGCGGCCGAGTCGCGCTCGATCGCGGCGAGGACCGCAGGAGGGGCGAGCTTCGTGGTGTCATCCATGCAGCAGACCGTATTGGAAGAAAGGTCCTCATTCCAGAATCATCGCTCCTCACTGAATTCGCAGGGATGTAAACTGACTCGTACTTACAATTATGAAGCGCGATCGCGGCAAACTGATCGATTCGCTCCTCAATAGCGACGAGCCATCGATTCGCTGGAAAACGATGGTCGCCGTATTGGGTGAAGATCGCGCGTCGCCAAAAGTGAGAACCGTCCAGGAGGAGATTCGAAAATCGCCGCGCGTGTAGGCGTTGCTCGCGGGCCGCGTTCGCGAGCAATACGTTCACGCGAACTGGCGCGGCGCGCATTGGACACTCGCGATGCCCGCGGCGATCGGCTACCCGCCGGGAGACGAAGCGCTGATGCCGATGCGCGATCAGGTTCGCGACGGTTGGCTCGGCCCTTCTTCCTACAAGGAGTTCGAGTCGAAGACCGCGGTGCCCAGCATCGCGGCGCCGAAGGCGTGCCGAAAATCCAGGGACACTACCGCAGATGCTGCTCGCAGCAGGGCAACGCGTTGTATTCGATCCCCAAGCTCGGTCTGGCCTACGCGCGCAGCGACAACCTCGCCGAGCGCCTGATACATTGGCAATGGCCCGACGGCGGATGGAACTGTGATCGCAAACCTACCGCTCACATTTCATCGTTCAACGAATCGCTGTTACCGATGGTTGGCCTTACGGCTCACCCGGAGCTGCGCCATGATGCTGCGGCCAGAGACTCATCGCTCAAGGCCGCGGAAGTGTTTCTCTGCCGACGGCTTTTCCGAAGCCGCACCGACGGTAAAGTGATTTCGCCGCACTGGCTCAGATTCAAAATACCCGCGCTACTGGCACTACGACGCGCGCGCAGGACCGGTAGCGATGGCAGAGGTAGGCCTCATCAACGACCCACGCTGCGCCGAAGCACTCGATCTGCTGGAACGAAAAGAATTGCCACGCCGTGGGTGGGCCGCGGAGGGGCGCTTGTACAAGGCTTCCAGCGACACCGGCATCAACTCGCGCTTCGGATCGATCTGGTTGGTGGACTGGGGCGGCGCCGGAGCGCGCCGCATGAACGAGTGGGCCACGACCGACGCTCTTTATGCGCTGCGCGCGGCGGGCCGCGCCGGAGTCGCTCCGAAGGACGCTATCCGATCTTTTCCGCGCGCTCGACAGTCGGCGCCAGTCGCTTCACGATCTCGAGCGTCTGGCCGGCCGCCATCTTGATTGCATCGCCTTGCGAAAAGAGTATCAGCCGGTCCGCGCCCGCATCGCGATACTGCTTGAGATCGTCCGAAGAGATGCCATCCTCTTTGGGCGCGATAAAGGCGCTCACCTGCAGCGTCTCGGGTTTGCGTCCGCGTTCGGAGGCCACCTTCTTGAGCTCATCGATATCGCGCTTCAGTCCCTGGGCGCGGCCCGCGATCGGCGCCCATCCGTCGTAGCTCCGCACCACGCGCTCGACTGCCTTCGGCCCGCGAGCGCCGAGCAGGATGGGTGGACCGTTCTTTTGGATCGGCTTGGGGTCGCATCTGACTGGCGGAAACTTGACCAGTTCGCCATCGTAGCTGGGCTCCGCCTGGGTCCACAGCGCGCGCATCGCCTCGACCGTTTCGCGAAGGCGCTTCCATCGGCTTCCAAAGCGCGTCCCGAGCGCTTCGGTCTCCTCGCGAAGCCATCCCGCGCCGATGCCGAGGATCACGCGGCCGCCGGAAATCACGTCGAGCGTCGCAATCGTTTTCGCGGTCACGATCGGCTCGCGCTCAGGCAGCAGGCAGATTCCCGTTCCGAGCTTGACGCGCTTCGTCACGGAGGCGGCGACGGTCAGCGCGATAAACGGATCCATCCAGCGGCCGTAGTGCTCGGGCAATGTGCCATCGCCGCCGCCCGGTAGCGGGGTTTTGAAGCCGATGGGAATAACGGGATGCTCGGGGATGAAGAATGATTCGTAGCCGAGGTTTTCGACTTCGCGTGCGATCGCGGCGATATCGCCGGATTCGGCGGTCGCCGCGATCATGATTCCGATCTTCATGGCTTGGCTCCCTACTTTTTTCGATCGATATCAGGTAGTTCGCGTGTCAGCCAGCGCGTCAGTCGCGCAACGCGCCGCTCACAATCGTATCTCACTCGGTGCTTTTGAAACGGCCGGCGCGCATGTTAGTCCTTGTTCACGACGCGTATCGCCACCGCGGGCCGAAAGATGCCGAGCGTAAAGGAAGTCACCGAGGAAATTCTAGGCGGCAAAGGGTTCTTCGTCCTGCCCGGGTTGATGAGCCAGGCCGATGCGGCCTCCGCGCGTGCATCTGCGATTGCCGAAGCTTCGGCCGCGGGCCTCGCTGGTAACTCCGCCCGCAACGAGAAGATCAAACACGGCACTGCCCGCGCGCTGCTGCATCAGGGTGAGCTGTTCGAGCGGCTGGTGCAGAACCCAACGATTATCGAAATCGCCGAAGCTCTGCTCGGCGACGACATGACGCTCAGCTCCTACTCCTGCCGAATCATGTGGCCGGGCGCGACCGAGATGGGCGTGCACGTCGATTATCCGTACTGGGCGCTGCCGGAGCCGTTTGCGGTGCGGCCGCCGTTGATGCTCCAGGTTATCTGGATGCTGCAGGATTTCACCGAGACCAACGGCGCGACGCTGGTCGCGCCGGCGAGCCAGTTGCTCGCACGCCGGCCGGACCGCGGGCGCTTCAAGCGCGAGGCGATCAAGGTGACGGGCGCGAGCGGCACCGCCATCGTGTCGCATGGATTGCTCTGGCACGACACCTCGCCAAACCATACCGATGAGCCACGCGTCTCATTGCTGATCAACTATGGCAACAAGGTGATTCGTCCGCTGGATTCGCGGATCGGCGAAGTTCCGCCCGAAGTATTGGCCCGCGCGACGCCGAAGCTGCGCCAGTTGCTCGGCCTCCAATTCGGACAGGCGCTGGGCCGCGACCTCCAGCGGCAGCGGCTTTACTAGTCCGCTGTATGCGCCTCGCCTGGTCGCGTCGAACTACCAGCTTGCGTAAAGACGGGTGTCATTTCTGCATTCTCGTTCTGCTACTTGGAGTCCTGTTCGTGTCGTCAAATTGCCGTGCTGAGATGATCGCGCAAGAACCCGAGACTCAGCAGCCGCCGGGCAACGGACAGCCCATAACGGTCAAGGTGGGACTGTTTATCCTGAACCTCGTCTCGCTCGACGAGGTATCAGAGACCTTTACTTGCACGGGATATATGACTGAAAGTTGGAAGGATCCGCGGCTTGCCTTCACTCCCGGTCCCGGCCAGCCGCGCACGCACTACTACACCAAGTCAGAAGTCTGGTTCCCGTTGCTTCAAATCGACAACTCGGCGGCGCCGCGCACGCTGAGTTCCTACCTGATGGTGGCCAGTGCCGACGGCACGGTGCACTACGTCGAGAAGTTCGTGGTCCGGGCCTCATCGAGCCTCAAGCTCCGTGCGTTTCCGTTCGACTCTCAGGACCTCGAAATCTATGTCCATCCATTCACCGGGCAGGTGAATCGAATCGAGCTAGAGGTCGATCCCAAGAGCACTGGCATCTCGAGTGCGTCCTACACTCCACTGCCATTGTGGCAGACCAACAGAATCACCTATCGATCGGTTTCGGGCGAGTTGTCCGGCGAGCAGGGTGGAATCGAGGCGAGTTCGCACGTCGTGTTCGGAATCCACGTGAAGCGGAACTCGGAGTACTACACATTCCGAATTTTCCTGCCGCTCGCGCTGATGGTGGCTGTATCGTGGGGCGTTCTGTGGATTCCGATCGACGACCTTAACAGTCAGCTCCTGGTCTCGGTGACGACCGTTCTAACCCTGGTGGCGTTCTCGGTCGCGCTGTCGAATATCCTGCCGCCGGTCGCGTACGTTACTTTCTACGACGCATTCTTCCTCTTGTGTTTCCTCTTCATCCTGTTGACGATCGCTGAGGCGCTGATCGTTCACGGCACGCATCGTAGAGCCAATCACGCCTCTGCGATGAGAATCAGGCGTGTAACCCGTCCGCTGCTCCCAATTCTCTTTGTGGTCTCGTCATTGATACTCGCGATCAGGTTCGTATTCGTGTGAGTACGGATCGCTACTTCTCAATGCATACGCTTGAAGTGATCCCATATTTCGGGCAGCGGCCGGCGTAAGCCGCGGCAGAGGATTATCGGGCCGTTCTCGTATGGCATCGCGTACGGCACGCCGAACCCGCCAACCACCTTGCTCTCGGCACAGACCTCGCTCCAGCGATCCGGATCGCCGTTGACGTGGATGATGACGCTGCCGTCGTAGCCTCGCGGGCCCCAGAGATAGTACTGCAGCTGAGCGCATAGTGCGGGCGGCAGGCCATCTTCACGGCCATAGACGTCGATCGCAGCAGCCTCGCCGTAATCCTGCGCCATGATTGCGGCGTGTGAACGATCTTCGGGTGGCAGCGAGTGATAAACCTGGGCGACCTGCTTCTCCATCTCTCGCCATCCGCGCTCATCGGAAAAGAGCTGGGTGAGCGGCGCGCCGATTCCTTCCACTTCAACCGGCCGCGGCCTGAGATGCGTTCTCTCGAGGTAACGTCCGAGCGTGGCGGGATCGAGAATCGGCAGCATCACGGGAAGAAGCGGCAGCGTCATGATCAATGCAGCTATGAACCATGCCGCGCGCAGCACACGCCCGAGATCCTCAGAGGCGACCGCGCCGACCGCGAACATCGTGGGATAGGCAGGCATGAGGTAGTAGCTCTTGCCGTGCGAGTAGATGATCGCCGCGGTGGCAAAGACAAAGGCGATCGAAAGAAAGCGCGCCGGTTTGAGCCGCTCGGAAACCATCGGCGCAATCACACCGGTTATCCATAGCGGCGCCATCAGCCAGTTCATCGCCAGGATCTGACCGATCTCGAACCGAATCGGCGAGCCGGTGAGGTTCCGATGCTCCGTCGCGTAGTGGATGGTGGCCAAAAATGGCCAGCCGTGCAGCTGCTGCCAGATAAGGCTCGGCGCGCCAATCACGATCGCGGCGACGACACCCCACCAGAGCTTGCGCCATGCGAGTATTCGGCGCGCCGCGGTCGCGACGATCCCGATTGCGAGGCCAACCACCCAGATCGCGATTCCATACTTGGCCTGGAAGGTGATACCGGCGACAACGCCCGCCCACAACACGGGGGTACGCTGATCGCGGAGGATTCCGCGCGCGAAGAGCCACGCGCATAGCGTCCACCCGAGCGGCTCAAGCGCTGAGGGGCCGAGCGTGCTGCTGAGCGCGAGCAGGCCGGGCGCGATTGCCACGGCAACAGCAGCCATCCAGGCTGCAGCCTTGCCACCACCTAACGTCCGTGCGAACTCCGCCGTTATCGGAATCAGCGCGAGCGCAGCAATGACTGCCGGCAGCCTGAGCAGGAAGACATTGATGCCGAAGAGTTGGGACGCCGCGGCGATCAGCGGCACCAGCGGAGGCAGGTCCGCGTAGCCGAAGGCCGGATGCCGTCCGCATACAATGAAGTAGAGTTCGTTGCGGAAGATGTCGTAGCGGCTCGCGGTAAAGATGTAGATCATCGCTAGCGCCAGCACCGCTATCCAGACAAGCGGATCTCGCCTGATCGTCGCGCGCAGCGCGTCGAGACCCCATCCGCAATGAGACAGCGCTGGCGCCGTGGTCTGCGGTTGCATTTCGATCCTTTCAGAGCGCATAGCTGCTTGCTTGCAAATCGAGCGTATTGATGGGAGCTTCTCGTCGCGGTACGAGAACCGCACTTCGGATGCGTAACGCTATCAGAGCTCTTGGAGCGACTATAGTGCTCGGCGCGATTGCACTCGTTCCAGTAGCGACACGAGCTCAAATGCAGGATCCGAACGAGATCACTCACACGAATTTCGTGCGGTTCTTGAACACGCATCCGAACGTCGCGGCCGACCTCTCAAAGAATCCAAACCTGGTCAACGATCCCAAATATCTCGGCAGTCATCCGGGCTTGCAGGGTTTCCTCAGGACTCATCCGCGCGTGCAGAAAGACATGCAGCTCGGGCCGGGAACCTACTCCTATGTCAACGGACAGGCTGACTGGAAGCGTGCACCTCTGACCTCGAGCCAGACCCATAACTATCTGCTCGACCATCTTGACGTTGCAAGTGAGCTCGAAGCGAACCCGTCGTTAGCACAGGATCCGAAGTATCTCGCTGGACATCCGGGCCTGAAACAGTTTCTCGACGAGCATCCGAACGCGCTCTCGGAGATGAGAGAGCATCCTTACGGCTTCTTGAGTCAGCGCCGCAATGGCTATCTGCCACCGCCCGAGCCGCCATCGCAGTAACTTCTAACCTTGTTGTGAAAAAGAACGCGCTCGAGGCAACGATCGCCCCGAGCGAGCTAGATTGCAACCTGACTCAGTGTGTGACTTTAGCTGATCGTTAAGCCCTTCATGCCGCCGCCGGCGCGCCACTCGCGCACCAGGTCATAGAACTCGACCGGGCCGCCTCCGTAATTCTCGCCTGCGAGACCGGTGCCGGCTTCCGGCTTGCCCTCATTGTTGTAGTAGCCGGGCGTGCACTCCATCAGGAAGCCCAAGGCATTGAGCGCTTTCTCTTTGATCGTCTTGATCCATTCCTCTTCGGCTTCCGGAGTGGGTTCAATGCATCGCGCCTCGTTGGCCTTGGCGTGGCTGATAAGCGTCGCAATGTGTTGCGACTGCTCCTCGAGCATGTGCGGAAAATTCGCCGTCAGCGCGTTCTGCGTGATGCCCATGTGGAAGCAATTCGGGAAGCCCGCACTGTAGAAGCCATGCAGTGTGCGCATCCCGTTGGACCAGTGTTCCGTGAGCGACTTGCCGCCGCGGCCGTACACCTCGTAGCCCGAGCGCCGAGTATAGGCGGTACCGACCTCGAATCCCGTCGCGAAGATGATGCAATCCACTTCATACTCGACGCCATCGAACACCGGACCTTTCTCGGTGAGGCGCTCGACGCCGCGGCCCATCGTATCTACGAGCGTCACGTTGGGCCGGTTGAACGACGGCAGGTATTCGTCGTTGAAGGTCGGCCGCTTGCAGAACTGGCGATACCAGGGTTTCAGCTCCTCGGCGGTCTTCTTGTTCTTAATGACCCGGTCAACGCGCGCGCGGATTTGATTCATCTTCCTGAAGTCCGCAAGCTCCATCATCCGGCCGAGTTCCTGTGCCGATATCTCAGGGTTCGCTTCTTTGCGCGGCAGAATCGCGCCGAGGTTGCGGATGATGTCGGTCCATCCGTCGTTAACCAGATCGACTTCCTGGTTGCCCCCTGACACAAGAATGTTGAAGTTATCCATGCGGCGGCGCTGCCATCCGGGCGTCAGCGTCTTGACCCATTCGGGATCGGTCGGGCGGTTGCCGCGCTCGTCAACCGACGACGGCGTGCGCTGAAAGACATAGAGATGCTGCGTGTGCTTCGCTAGGTGCGGCACGCACTGGATAGCCGTCGCGCCGGTGCCGATTATCGCGACGCGCTTGTCGGCAAGCTTGTGCAAGTTACCGTTGGTGTCGCCTCCCGTGTAGTCGTAGTCCCAGCGGCTGGTGTGGAAGGTGTGGCCCTTGTAGGTATCGATGCCGGGGATACCGGGAAGCTTAGGCCGATTCAGCGGACCGTTGGACATCACGACGAAGCGGGCGTGGATCTGATCATCGCGGTTCGTCGTAATAATCCATCGGCACTCTGCTTCGTTCCAGGTGATCGACTTGATCTGAGTCTGGAAAAGAGCGCCGCGGTAGAGATCGAACTTCTCGCCGATGCGCTTTGCATGCGCGAGTATTTCCGGCGCAAAAGAGTATTTCTCCTTCGGCATGTAGCCGGTCTCCTCAAGCAACGGCAGATAGATATACGACTCGATATCGCACTGCGCACCGGGATAACGGTTCCAGTACCAGGTACCGCCGAAGTCTCCGCCTTTCTCGATGACGCGGATGTCATCGATACCGGCCTCGCGCAGGCGTGCTCCAGCCAGCAGGCCGCCAAAGCCGCCGCCGATAATCACCACCTCGACCGCATCGGTTATCGGATCGCGCTTGAAGCCGGGCTCGACATACGGGTCATCGACGTAACGGCTGAAGTCGCCCTTCACCTCAATGTATTGGTCGTTGCCATCGGAACGCAGGCGCTTGTCGCGCTCCGCGCGGTACCTGGCACGAAGCGCATCCGGATCAAAACCAAGTTCCTGGTTTGTGTTGATGTTGGAAGAAGCGTCGGCGGCATCGCTCATCGCGAAAAACTCCTCACCGCTCCTCGAGCAGGAGCAGTTTTTTCGTGGTCCGCTCATGATAGCGGCCAGGTCTGAGCGATACTGAACTAACGGCAAAGTTTCAAGCGAAGCGTAGTTGACGCAGCGCCGATAGTCAGCGCAGGCTCGGCGCATCGCGGCCGCGATCAAGCACCAGCTCCATGCGTCGATCATCCTTCGATTCGGAGCCCGCTTAAGTCAATACGAAATTCCCGGGAACTATCCGTCGCTGCCGGATGTTCAAGCTGTGCCACCGTTTGCAGTCTGGGGTGGCGTTCGACTGAGTGAGGACATCGATGGTTATGCGCAAAGGCAGGGTATCCGCCCTGCTAGGGATAGGTCTTACTTTTTTCACGGGCATCGGCAGTACTTTCGCGAGCGACGCGGCTGATACCTCAGACCTGACGCGCATCAAGCGCGAAATTCAGGCGTTGAAGAATGATGACGCAGCGCAGCGCCGCCAACTCAACAACGAAGACAATCTGATCAAATCTCTTGAAACCAAGCTTCAGCAGGTTGAGACCCGCAACAGCGAACTGAACAGCAAGGAGCAGGAGCTTGAACTGACTAACACTCAGTTGAAATCGAGCACCACTCAGCAACTACAAGATCTGCAACAACATCTCAACGAATCAATCTCCCAACCCCAGTTTGACTCTGCGATCAATCGCTATCTGGGCACGCATCAGTTTACGATCGCGGGAGGGGCCGCAGGGGATTTCATCTACAATCGACAGACGGCGCAAAATACCTTCTCACTTACTTTCGAGCCTATATTTCTTTTTCGCCTGAACGACTGGATTCTCTTTGAGGGCACTATAGAGGGGGACCTGCCGGCGGGCTCATCAGCCGAATTTCAGCTTCCGGTCGCAACCGCGATGTTCTTTCTGAATGACTATGTAGAAGTTAACGCGGGAATCTTTGATCAACCCTTTGGCGATTTCTACGAAGACCAGAGTCCAATCTGGGTGAACCGCTTGGTCAGTGCGCCGCTGATGTACAGCGCCGAAGCCATAATTCCTCCGACCGACGTCGGTCTTCAGATTCGTGGCGGATTTCAATGGGGACAACTAGGCCAGGATGTGGATTACACTTCGTGGGTAGCCAACGGGCCCAGCTTTGACCCGAGTCTCCCCAAGCCTGTCGTCGGGCAGGCTCTCAACAGCGAAACCAACATTGGCATCAATACGAATGGCCGCGCGATGGGTGCGCGCTTCCGCGTCTATCCGTTTCCAATCGACTCCCAGCTAGGGCGTCTTGAGTTTGGCGCATCGACTTACAACGGTAAGTGGCAGGACTCCTTGTGGTTCAATAGCTGGGGCATCGATTTCGCATATCTGAATGGCAACCTGCAGGCACGCGGCGAATTCGCGGAGACCTATCGTCAGATGCCGACAGGATCAGCGGCCGATAACCGCCAGGGTTGGTATGTGCAGGCGGGCTACTTCCTGCAAGGACTTCCCTCACTGCAACTGGGCGACGAAGTCGACCACCTGGTCCGCAGGCTTGAGCCTCTCGTCCGTTACTCCGGAGTAAATCAGCGCGCAATCGTGGCAGAGGAGATCCAAAATACCCCATCGCTCGGCTTCAACGGATCGCCATCGGTTTTCTCGCCCCACGCACGCGAAGTCGCACTGGGTCTCGACTATTGGATAGCACCTTCGATCGTGTGGCAGACGGAACTGGACCTTGAACTGCCGCAGAGTGCTGGAAGCATTCTCACATTCAACGGCGCAAAGAATCCGACGTCCATGCTCGTCAACCATCCTGTGAACGACCAGGCACTGCTAACGCAATTCGCGATCGGCTTCTGAGGTGGTCACGAAATGAAGTGCATGAGACTCTTGATCATCTCGCTACTTGTAGTTGTTGCAATCCTGCCGGCGTCGCGAGTCCTGGCCGGTGAGGAGCAGACTCCGGAGCAAAGAAAGCTTGCGATGGAAGGTGCCAGGCTCTGGCCGATCTATTGTGCCCAATGTCATAACGCGCGGCCCGGCTCCGAATTTTCACCGAATCAGTGGGATGCGATTTTGATGCACATGAAGACGCAATCCAACATGCCCGCGAAGAATATCCGCGCGATCAAGGAATTTCTTAAAACCGTTCGCTAAGCACGTTTTTATTGGAGAGTTGAATGCAGTTTCGTCAAACAACAACGAGCAGAATGTCTTCGAGACAGCGTTGCTTCGTCATTACCATGGCCGCTGCCACCTTTTTCATGATGGGAGTCGGCTGGGTTCAAGCGGAAGATCCCGCGGCCGTCGTCAAAATGAATGACATGCCGACCGCGTTCGAACCAAAAGAGATCACGGTGAGAGTTGGTGAGACCGTGGAATGGAAGAACGTCGGCAACTCGGTGCATCATGCCAGCAGCGATCCGAGTATGGCCATGAAGCCGGGAGACGCGAGCACACCGCCCGGCGCCAAGTCATTCGATTCTGGATTTCTGCGCCCGGGCGATACTTACTCATTCAAGTTTTTGCAGCCTGGAGTTTACAATTACGTATGCGCTCCGCATGAAACCTCCGGCATGATCGGGAAGGTAACGGTGCTTCCAAGGGACCAAGCTTCGCGAAGATGAAACAACAGGTTGACGGACCTCCAGTCGGTGAAGACGGCGCGCGGATGAGATTCCGCGCGCCGCGATCGTTAGAACGATAGGTTCAGTATCGGCACGCCGGGGAAGGGTTGAAACTCTTTGTTGGTGTTGGCGCCGTGGTGACTGGGAAGTTGACCATACGCAAATTGGCGATAGCGATACGCATCGTAGGCCCGATTCGAACGGCAATGACCCTCGGCGTCGCATAGCATTGGATAACCATCCTGGTCGCAGCTGCGCAGATAGGACGTGTCGCACTTGCTCTGCCCGCGTGCCGACGATTCGTAGATCGCACTGTCATCGACGGCTGACTGCGTTTCGGATGTTGAGGGTATCGCTGAGGAACACCCTGCGAGAGCCGCTGCTGAAATGAGGATCATCGCCGTGTGAAAGATCCAGGCTTTCATCG
>JASHQJ010000272.1 GCA_030037595.1 Candidatus Binataceae bacterium | reverse complement strand
ACTTCAGCTACACCCCGCAAGAGGAAAAGTTCCGCGCGACGCTTCGCGAATGGCTCGAGAAGAATTCTGCCGAGGCGTTCGGCCGCAAGGGCGAGGGACTTGGCGGCTCGACGGCGAGCCTGCTCGATGTGCGCGACGACGACCGGTGGGCGCAGCTCCTCGATTATCATCGCCGGCTCCACAAGGCAGGATACGTCGCCCTCCACTGGCCCAGAGAATACGGCGGCGCGGGCGCGAGCCTTGTCGAACAATCGATCTATCAAGATGAGGTGTTGCGGCTCGGCCTCCCGCTCTACGGCGCCAATCAGCTCGCGCTCGATCGTATCGGACCAACGATCTGGCTGATGGGCACCGACGCGCAGAAGAAGCGCCACCTCCCGAAGATGCTCACCGGCGAGGAGATCTGGTGCCAGGGCTATTCCGAACCCAATGCGGGCTCCGACCTTGCCGGACTTAAGACGCGCGCCGTCGTTGAAGGGGATTCATTCGTGGTCAACGGGCAGAAGGTGTGGACGAGCCTGGCGCATCGCGCCGATTGGCAGGTCCTGCTCGTGCGAACCGATCCCGAGGCGCCCAAGCACAAGGGCATCTCATACCTGCTCGTCGATATGAAGACGCCCGGCATCACGATTCGGCCTCTCGTTCAGATAACAGGCGACGCGGGATTCAACGAGGTCTTCTACGACAACGTGCGTGTGCCGAAGGAGAACCTGGTCGGCGAGATCAATCGCGGATGGGAAGTCTCGATCGCGACGCTGATGTACGAGCGCGTGTCGGGCGGCACGCGGCATCCCGTCGAGCGCACGATCAACGAGCTCGTCGAGCTGGTGAAGGTCACAAGCTTCGAGGGAAAGCCCGCGCATCAGCATCCGTACGTGCGCCAGAAGATCGCGCAGTTCGCGGGCGAGGCGCGCTGCCTCCGGCTTAGCCGCTATCGTTCTCTCACCTCGCAGCTCAAGGGCAAAGTGCCCGGGCCCGAGAGTTCCTTCGGCAAGCTGTTCGCGACCGAGCTTAATCTTCGCGTTGCGATGTTCGCAGATGAGCTGCTCGGGGCCTACGGCAATATCGACGAAGGCTTCGGTGCGGTGGAAGGAGGCCGCTGGACGCATCGTACACTCGCGGCGCGCGGACTTACGATCGCGGCGGGCTCGAGCGAGATCCAGCACAACATAATCGGCGAGCGTGTTCTCAAGCTGCCGAAGGGGTGATTAAAATGCCGCTCAAGCTCAAGAAAACCGTGAAGCAGATGCTCGCGGAGGCGAACGCGGAGGTCGAGACCATCCAGGCGGCAGATGCGCTCAAGCTGAGAGACGATCCGAACATTCTGTTCGTCGATATTCGCGACATCAGGGAACTGGATCGCGACGGGCGTATCCCGGGTGCGCTGCACGCGCCGCGCGGGATGCTCGAGTTCTGGGTCGATCCCGAAACGCCCTATCATCGCGAGGTCTTCGCCTCGGGCAAGAAGTTCCTCTTCTTCTGCGCGGGCGGTGGAAGATCTGCGCTGGCAGCGCAGACCCTGCAGCAAATGGGCCTCGAGCCGGTGTGCCACCTGGGCGGAGGGTTCAACGCGTGGAAGGCCGCGGGCGGACCGGTCGATTCCGTGAAGAGGCACGAGAGTTAGTCCGGGTTCGGTGATAGGCTGCCGCGCCGCGACTGCGCATCGAGCGCTCTCTAGAAAGGAAGCCATGTTCTTTCGCGAACTGAATCGGGCCGGTTGCAAGACCTACATGGTCGGATGCGAGCGGACGCGGCGCGCCGCATTGATCGATCCACTCAAGGAGAACACCGGACGCTACATTGCTGTGGCGGCATACTTCGGCTTCAAGTTCGACTACGCGATCGACACGCACACTCACGCCGATCATCGGAGCGGCACCTGGGATGTCGCAGAGCTGACCGGAGCCAAAGTCGTCATGGAGCGCCACGCCGAGGCGCCGCACGTCAATCATCACGTCGTGCACGGCGACACGATCGGCGTTGGCGACCTGCGGCTCAAGGTGCTGTATTCGCCGGGGCACACTCCGGACGGGATGTGTCTATACGTTAACGATCGTGTGTTCACTGGCGATACGCTTTTGATCGGAGGCACCGGCCGCGCTGATTTCGCGGGTGGCGATTCCAGCGCACAGTATGACGCGATCGTCAATACTCTGTTCGCGCTTCCGGACGAGACGCTGGTGTTCCCGGCGCATGACTACCGAGGAAATCATCAGTCCACGATTGGGAAGGAGAAAAGCTCGAATCCCCGCGTCGCGGGCAAGTCGCGCGAGCAGTACATCGAGCTGATGAGCAAGCTTCATCTTGCGCTTCCGGACAAGATCCAGGAGTCACTGCAGGCGAATCAATCCGCGATCGACGATGATTCGATTAAGTTTCCCGATGTCGCGCAGCTCAATACGGTCCGGCAGATGATTCCCGCTCAGCTGTTTGACCGAATCCGCGGAGGCACCGCGCCCTTCATCCTCGATGTGCGCGAGGAGGAAGAATATCGCGACGAGCTTGGGCATATCGCTTCGAGCCGGTTGATTCCGCTAAAACACCTGCCGGCCAAGGCGACCGAGCTCGCCGACCGCAAGACCTCTGAGATCGTCGTCGTGTGTCGGGCCGGGGTGCGGAGCACGACGGCTGCCGCGATTCTAAGCGCACTCGGGTTCGAACACGTAAGCCATCTGAGCGGCGGGATGCTGGAGTGGAACGAGGCACGACTGCCGGTCGAACGCTGACGCGAGCGACGCGTCAAAATTTGCAGCTTTCCAATGCATGTGGCTGTTCGCTGTACAGTCTTTGGGGATATGACTGCCTTCAACCATTTAAATTTGAAATAACTTTGCATTTACGTGAACCTCTTCGCTCGTCGTAGCGGCCGCGCGACGACTCGGTTGTTGCGGGCCTCGTAGCAGGACGAGGAGGAAAATGAGTTTCAGATCACGAACATCATACGTTGTTGTCGCGATGCTCACGGTGGCGCTGCTGGCCGACGGCTGCACCGATATCCAGAAGGATCGCGAGTGGGGAAAATGCGGACTCGCCGGCGGCGTCATCGGCGCACTGGTCGGTGGCGGTATCGGAGTGGGTATCGGCGCAGCGACCAACAGCCGACACGGTGATTTGGAGGACCATATGGCCGGCGGCGGCGCGATCGGAGGAGGTACGGGCGCTTTGCTGGGTGCGTTTGCGGGCCATATCCTCTGCGATCCGATAATCCAGCCGCCGCCGACTCCGCCACCGCAGCCTCCTCCACCGCCGCCGCCTCCGCCTCCTCCTCCAGCCAAGCAGAAGTTGGTGCTTCGCGGAGTGCACTTTGATTTCAACAAGTACGACATCCGGCCGGGTGACGCGGCAATCCTCGACGAAGCCGCCTCAACGCTGAAGGCCAACCCGAATGTGGTGATCAATGTCAACGGCTACTGCGACGCGATCGGCAGCGAGGAGTACAACCTCAAGTTGTCCGACCAGCGCGCGCGCGCTGTGACGAACTACCTGATATCGGCGGGCATCCCAGCCTCGCAGCTTCGGGTCTTCGGCTACGGCAAGACGAATTTCGTCGCGCCGAACAACACGGCCGAAGGTCGCGCGCAGAACCGGCGCGTCGAGCTGGTGCCGGCCGAGTAGCGGATGGCGGGGCGCTCGCAACGCGCGGGCGCTCCGCTCTAATTCTTAGGTTTTTGCCTTGACCGGCTCAGGTTCCCTGGATTGGTGCTGCCCAGCGCCCGAACACGCGCTCGGCGATTTGTGCGAGCGCGGCGCCGTAATTGTGGTGCAGCGCGATCATTTCAGGGGCTGAGATTTTTTCACGGTCGAGTTCCTTCGCAAACGCCTCGGCCATGCCCGCTATCGAGTCGCGCGTCACCTCGAGATGAAACTGCAGCGCGTACACGTTGTCGCCATAGCGGAAGGCCTGGCAAGGAGTCTTGTCTGAGTTCGCCAGCGCCACCGCGCGTGACGGTAATTCGAAGTGATCGCCATGCCAATGGAAGGGCATGATAACCTCCGCCACGCCTCGAAACAGGCGATCGTCCTGGGCCTCGCGCGCGACCCGCACCTCGTACCATCCGATTTCCTTGCCGCGCGAATTCTTCTCGACCTTGGCTCCCAGAGCCGCCGCAACGATCTGCGCGCCGAGGCATATGCCGAGCACGGGGCGTTTCTCTTCGGCTGCGGTCTGGATCAGGCGCATCTCGTCCTTAAGAAACGGATAACGCTCGGTCTGGTACACGCTCATCGGCCCACCCATCACGACGAGGCCGCCGGCGCCTTTCATATTCGCGGGCACCGGCTGACCCTCGAAGAGCCGCACGTACTGCCATGCGAGCGCAGCGCCCTCGAGCGCTTCGGCGATAGTGCCGAGGGCTTCGGCCGGATGATGCTGCAGCACGTAAATCTTGGCCATCGGAGATCCTCGCGAGGCGCGCGTATCGGGTTTCGACTGGTTAACTTCCGTCAGTCTGCCAATCAATCGAATGAATCAAAAGAGCGTGCCGCGGCGAGTGAGGCCGAGATGCGAGTAGGCGCGCTGCGTCGCGACGCGGCCGCGCGAGGTGCGCGCGAGGAACCCCTCCTGCAGGAGGTACGGTTCGTACACCTCTTCGATCGTGTCCGCCTCTTCGCCAACCGCGGCCGAGAGACTTTCGACGCCAACGGGGCCGCCGTCGAATTTTTCGATAATCGCGGACAAGATCGCACGATCCATCTTGTCGAATCCCGCCGTGTCAATCTCGAGCATCTCGAGCGCGCTGAGCGCTATCTGCCGCGAAACGATCGGCGCTTCGTTGACCTGCGCAAAGTCGCGCACGCGCCGCAATAAGCGGTTCGCGATGCGCGGCGTTCCTCGCGAGCGTGACGCAATCTCGTCCGCGCCACGCTCGTCGATTTCGATCGTGAGCAGCGCAGCAGAGCGGCGCACAATCTCGGCAAGTTCGTCCGCGGTGTAGAAATCCAGGTGAAAATGCTGGCCGAAGCGGTCGCGGAGCGGCGAGCTCAAAAGTCCGGAGCGCGTCGTCGCGCCGACCAGCGTGAAAGGCTTGACCGCGAGCTTCATCGTGCGCGCGCCCATCCCCTCGCCCACGACGATATGCAGCTCGTAGTCCTCCATCGCGGAGTAGAGGCGCTCCTCGACGATCTTCTGTAAGCGATGGATCTCATCGATAAAGAGCACGTCGCCCTTTTCGAGATTGTTCACAATCGCGGCGAGGTCGGCTGCCCGCTCGATCGCCGGTCCCGACGTGACGTGCACGTTGACGCCAAGCTCGCGCGCGATGATATGGGCGAGAGAAGTCTTGCCGAGTCCGGGCGGACCGGAGAACAGCACGTGGTCGAGTTCCTCGCCGCGGCCGCGCGCCGCCGTTATCGACATGCCGAGGATTTGCTTGAGACGCTGCTGGCCGACGAACTCGTTGAGCGCGCGCGGACGTAGCGCGAGATCGACCCGGCGCTCGTCGTCAGTCGCGTGGCGCGAGACCGGACGCGCGTCGCGTGGCCGCCCGTTCACCAGGCCAGCTTCGTCCAAATCGCGATGATCACTTTTCGCCAAACAGCACCGCCAGTGATTTTCTGATCGTCACTTCCAGATTCTTCGCCGCGGCCGCGTCCTCGGCGACCACTTTCTCGACCGTCTTCCGCGCCTCGACCGGCTTGAGTCCCAGGTTAACCAGTGCGGAGACGGCATCATCGACGAGAGCCGAACCGCTCAGGGCTGCGGCAAGAGCTGTTCCGTTCGTATGAGGCGCAGCTGCGCCAGCGATCTTCAAATCGCCGACCTTGTCACGCAGCTCGCGCACGACGCGCTCTGCCACCTTGGGACCAACTCCGGGCACCGCGTCGATTCGTTCGACATCCTCGCCCGCGATCGCCGCGACGAGCTCCTCCGGCGCGAGCACCGACAAGATTGCCAGTGCGAGTTTTGGCCCGACGTGCTGAACCTGCATCAACAAATCGAACGCTCGCTTCTCCGCCGAATCGATAAAACCGTAAAGAGTGATCGCGTCCTCGCGCACGACCTGCCGAATCTCGAGCCGCACCTTGTCGCCCGCCGCCGGCAGCTTGTAGTAGGTGCTCAGCGGGATGAAGACTTCGTAACCGACGCCGCCAGTCTCGACGATAACCCGGGCCGCGTCTCGAAGTGCGAGCACACCAGTGAGCGTCGCGATCATGGCGCGATCCTCCGGCTGTCAGGGCGATTGCGCTCGATACTCTCGACGAATTGAGCAGGCCGCGTCCGTCCGCAGTGGCATAGCGCAATCGCGAGCGCATCGGCCGCATCGGTCGCTAGCGCCTCACCCGAATCGATAGCGAGGGCGCGCCGGACCATGTACTTGATCTGTTCCTTGTTGGCGTGGCCGTGGCCCGCGACCGCGAGCTTTACTTCGTTGGGAGGATATTCGAAGAGCTCGAGGCCCCGTTCAGCCGCCGCCAGCAACGCCATCGCACGCGCCTCGCCGAGGCGAAAGGCGCTCTGTACGTTGGCCGCGATAAAGTGGCGCTCGAGCGCGAGCGTCGCCGGCGCGAACTCGTCGATGACGCGAATCAGCTCTTCGTGGATTTTCTTGAGGCGCGACGGCCCGCGCTTGATCGCCGCCGTTCGAATCGTACCCGCCGCGACGTAGCGGCGCTCGCCGGACCGCCCCTCGACGAGGCCCCAGCCGCACACCACGCTGCCCGGGTCGACCCCGAGTACCCGCATACCCTCCTCCGCCAGCCCCGCGCCGCGTGGACTCAAGCGGCCGAGAACTGCGCCAACTCTTGCTCGCTGATGTCGAAGTTCGCAGCGACGCTTTGCACGTCGTCGTGGTCTTCGAGATCCTCCATCAGCTTCAACACCTGCTCCGCAGCATGACCCGACACCGCGACCGTGTTCTCCGGCGTGCGCGTGACCTCGGCATGCGCGATCGCGATGCCGGCCTTTTCAATCGCCTCGCGCACCGTGCTGAATTTCTCCGGCGCGCTCATCACCTGGTACGTCTCATCGTCGCTGGTGACATCGTCGGCGCCAGCTTCGAGCGCGAGCTCAATTAGCTTGTCCTCGTCGGCCGCCGACTTTTCGACCGTGATAACGCCGCGCTTTTTGAACATCCAGCCAACGCATCCGGTCTCGCCGAGATTCCCGCCATGACGCGAGAAGATGAAGCGAATCTCGGCAACGGTGCGATTTCGATTGTCCGTCAGCACGTCGGCCATGATCGCGACGCCGCCCGCGCCATATCCCTCGTAGGTGACTTCCTCGAGCTGACCGCCGCCGAGCTCACCCGTGCCTTTCTTGATCGCGCGGTCGATATTGTCGTTGGGCATCGATTGCGCCCGCGCCGTCAGCACTGCAGTGCGCAGGCGAGGATTCGCGTTGATATCGCCGCCGCCGAGCCGGGCCGCGATCGTGATTTCCTTGATCAGCTTGGTGAAGACTTTGCCGCGCTTGGCGTCGCGTGCCGCCTTCTTATGCTTGATCGAACTCCATTTTGAATGACCCGACATCGATGACTACTCGCAAGCGACGCATTGCCGCGCCGCCACGTTCTTGATTATCACAAAGTTCACGCGAAGTTGGAACACGGCCAAGCGTTGCGTTGTGCAGCGTGGGCTTCTCTGGGCGGGGTTTTTGCTATCATTGCTCGCCGAAACCATGAAGGTTTTCCCGTATTTGTTGGTACTCACCGGCGCTGTATCAGTCTCAGCGGCGGCCTGTTTCTATCCTCCGACTACAGTTCCGCCTCCCGACGAAAAGGAGCGCACCGTAATCGCCCTGCCCTATGACCTCGCGTGGGATGTTGTCAACAACGTCATCAGGCGCAACGGTCTGCACGTTGACGCGAGCGAGCCGAGCCAGCGCGGCATTATCGAGGCTTCAGGGCCGCGTTTCACCTTGCAGCAGGCAGACTGCGGCACGGTCAGGAGCATCGGAGGCGCTTATGCCGCACTTCCCGAATCCAACTCGACCACCGTCTATAACTTCCTGGTCAAGCCGCATGGACCCGAGAGCACGATGGTGCAGGTCGAGGTCTCCTACAACAGCCCCGTGAAAGTACCCTTTCACCCCGCAACCGATGTCGATTGTATTTCGCGCGGCACTGATGAATCACGAGTATTGAACGAGATTGTCGCTGAGGCGCGAGTAACTCATCGTCCCGAGTACTACAAGTCTCCACCGGCGCCGCCACAAGCTGAGGCCGAGGGTGTACCGGGAGCAACCATCCGCAAGTCCGTGCCGCCGTCTCCCGCCGCAGAACAGGAGCCGGAATCTCAGCCAGAACAACCGTCGGAATCTCAGCCGCGCGGACCGACGCTTCTGCCGCCGCTACCGCCGATGCCGAAGTTTAACTGATCCGCTGCTCAGAGATACTTGAGCGGCAGGATACTCAGGTGAGGCGGTAAATACGCAATCAGGAATGGGCCGTAGACCAGGAGGCAGAGTATGACTGATGCACCCACAGCCGCAGATTGTCGAGCTTGGCCGCCCACCCTGTGTCTGCGGGCGCTTGAATTGTGGCGGTAAATGGAATGTCTTCGGCCGCCAAACGCTCGCCCGCCGCCATAGTGATCACCAGATTGACCAAGAAGAGCACCACTGAGATGAACATGATCGTGCCGCCGATCGCAGCCATTATTCCATTCAGTCGCCATGACGGCGGGCCGTAAGTGGCAATAGCGAGGGCCCTTTGCCGCGGCATTCCGTTCAGCCCTCCGGCCATCAAGGAATGTGACCAGTACAAGGGCGCTAATCGTCAGGAAGACGCGCTCGTATCGCTCGATGTTACCCGGCGGCCCACGAGGCCGAAGAACATCAGCAGCCACATCACGATTAGCAACAGGAAGTAGAGTGATAAGACGAACGCGGTCCCGATCGGCGGCGGAACCTCCTCTTCCGCCGCTGGCGGACGTTCCGGCGCCGCGCGGCCTCGCTCAAGTCCCGCGCCTCCCGCTCCTCAACACCCGTTGATCGCGGCATCGCGGGACAATACGCAAGCAGCCTGCCAGTGGAGGCCTAAACGCGGCGAAGAGTCATTTGTCTATAGCGTTCCACGAATTGCGCTATCGTCGCGCAGCCCACAAGGAATGAGACTTGGCGAGATTTTAGCAGTGCGCCAGAAACATGACGCTGAGCCCGAGCTACCTGCTCATGTTCAATGGATCGCTTAGGGACGGGCCGGCGCCAATGCCTCGGCCGGAATAATCGATCGCCCGAACCCGCCAGGCGGCTGCCAATACAGATGAATATACGAACCGCCGGCAAGATTGCGCTCCCCCACTTCAATCCGATGACGCCCTTCGGTCAGGTACATCCGCCCCTCCGCGTGCGGCACATTCCTATCGCCCGGATCGGCGATCACGTCGTGCCCATCGATCTTGAGCCAACCGGCGTCATCTACGTCGATCTGGAAACCGTAGGTGCCGGTCTTCGGAACGAGCAGCTCGCCCGTCCAGACCGCCACCGAGGGAAACGGCACCGCGCCCATCGACGCGATATCGTCGAAGTCGATCTGACGATCGACTCGCACAAACTGCGGCGGACTCTCGCCGGGCTGGTCATCGAAATAGTAGCGGCCGAGCAGACCTTGCCTGCCCTCGATCAACACCGGCCGCCTTACGATTCCAGTAATCGATGGCAGGAAGATAGCCGCGATTCCGACTGCGATCGCCGATGTTGCGAGCCGGCGTGCGCCTGGCTTGGGCCACGGTTCGAGGACCTCGATCAATTCGAGCGCTCCA
>JASHQJ010000271.1 GCA_030037595.1 Candidatus Binataceae bacterium | reverse complement strand
CGACGTCGTGATCTATGACTATCTCGTCAATCCCGAGCTGCTACGCCTCGCACCGCTGACCGCGGAGCTCATTTTCGCCGGCAAGAAAGGAGGAGGCGAGAAGACTGTTGGGCAGGATGCGATCAACAAGATGTTGATCGCGCATGCGCGCAAGGGAAAGAGTGTCGTGCGCCTTAAGGGCGGCGACCCGTTTATTTTCGGCCGCGGCGGCGAGGAGGCGCTCGCGCTTGCGCGCGCCCGCGTGCCGTTCGAGGTGATTCCGGGCGTGACCTCGGCCATCGCGGTGCCGGCTTTCGCCGGAATCCCGCTGACGTATCGCGAGCACGGCTCTTTCGTCGCCTTCGTCACGGGCCACGAGGATGAAACGAAGCGCGGCGCGTCGTCGATTCCGTGGGCGAGCCTCGCCCAGGCAGCGCGCAACGGCGGTACGCTCGTGATCCTGATGGCGACGGCGCGGATGCGCGCGACGTTAAAACGCCTGATCGACGGCGGCCTTGACGCGAAGACGCCAGCGGTCGCGGTCGAATGGGGCACCGTCGCGGCGCAAAAAACCGTAGCGGGAACGCTCGCGACCCTAGCCGACGCTTGCGCGCGCGAGCGCCTCGGCGCGCCGACGACGATCGTGGTCGGACGGTCGGCAGCGCTCAGGAAGGATCTCGCGTGGGTTGAACGGCTGCCGCTCTTCGGCCGCCGAATCGTTGTGACGCGCGCGCGCGCCGTGGCTTCCACGTTCGTGGCCGAGCTCCGGCGGCTCGGCGCCGAGGTAATCGAGTTTCCGACGATCGAAACCGTGCCGCCTTCAAGTTACGACCTGCTTGATGGCGCGATTGAAGAAATCGATCGTTTCGACTGGCTGATATTCACGAGTGCGACCGGCGTCGAGGCATTTATCGAGCGCCTCAAGGTGCTGCGGCGCGATATCCGCTCGCTTGGGCGCGCTTCGATCGCGGCAATTGGGCCGGCCACCGCCGAGCGGCTCCGCGAGCATGCGCTGAACGTTTCGGCGATGCCGGCGGAGTTTCGCGCCGAGCAGATAGTCGACGCGATCGGCGCCGAGCGAATCGCCGATGCGCGATTCCTCATTCCACGCGCCGAGGTCGCGCGCGACGTGCTGCCGAAGATGCTGCTCGCCGGCGGCGTACGCGAGGTTGTTGTAGCGCCGGCTTATCGCACGATTCGTCCCAAGAACGAAAACGCGGCGCGCGTCCGCGAGCTTGCGACCGCAGGCGCCATCGATCTGGTCGCGTTCACCAGCTCGAGCACCGTCGACAACTTCTGCGCGATGGTCGGGAAGGCGGCGAGCGGACTCGAGGCAGCCGTGATCGGACCGATAACCGCGGCGACCGCGCGCGCGAGGGGCTTCAAGATCGCAGTCCGGCCGCACGAATACACGATTCCTGCCTTGGTAGATTCGATCCGTGCGCACTTCAAGGCGGGGCGGCGCCGTAAGCCAGCTTCTGCGTGATGAGCCGCCGCATTGTATAATCGCGCGCGAGGACTTTCGCGATGGCATTTCCCGTTAATCGTCCACGGCGCCTTAGACGCAATGAAACGCTCCGTAGAATGGTCCGCGAGACGCGGCTTGCGCCTGACGATCTGGTCCTGCCGCTCTTCGTGTGTCCCGGCCGCGGTGTGAAGCGCGAAGTCACCTCGATGCCGGGCGTGGCGCAGATGTCGGTCGACAATATCATCGCCGAGGCCCACGAGACCTTCGCGGCCGGCGTGCCCGCGGTGATCCTGTTCGGGCTGCCGGAACGCAAGGACAATATCGGCTCCGAGGCCTGGAACGATGACGGCGAGGTCCAGCGCGCGATCCGCGAGATCAAGGAACGCGTGCCTAGCCTCGCCGTGATCACCGACGTATGCATGTGCGAGTACACGGACCACGGCCATTGCGGCGTCGTTCGCGAGGGCGATGTTGATAACGACGCGACGCTGGAACTCCTTGTGCGCGAGGCGCTATCTCACGCGCGCGCGGGCGCCGATATCGTCGCGCCGTCCGACATGATGGACGGCAGGGTTGGCGCGATTCGCGATGCGCTCGACGAGAACGGCTTTCAGCAGGTTGCGATCATGGCCTACTCGGCGAAATTCGCATCGGCTTTCTACGGCCCATTTCGCGAGGCGGCGGACTCCGCGCCGCAGTTCGGCGATCGCCGCTCGTACCAGATGGATCCGCCCAATGGCGACGAGGCTATCCGCGAGGTGATGTATGACCTCGAGGAAGGGGCGGATATCGTGATGGTGAAGCCCGCTCTCGCGTATCTCGATCTGATCTGGCGGGTGAAGCAGGAGTTCGGCGTGCCGGTCGCCGCCTACAACGTGTCGGGCGAGTTCTCGATGATTCGCGCGGCGGGGATCAACGGCTGGCTGGATGAGAAACGTGCGACGCTGGAGGTGCTGACCTCGATCAAGCGCGCTGGTGCTGATCTGATCCTGACATACTTCGCCAAAGACGTCGCCCGCGCGCTCAGCGGGTAGAATCGATCGTCCGGACCGAACAGCCCTGCTCCGAGTAACCTCGCCCTTCGGGAGAGGTGGCGCGGCGCGGCGGTTGCGATTGTTTTTTGCAAGCGTTGTGACGCGCGGGTGAGGGCGTATCGCAGCCCATGTTCTCCGATAGAATCCGTTTACACCGTTGGAGGATCGCCCTCACTCGGTGCACGACTTTCCAGGAAAATCGTGCGGCGGCCTTGACGACTTGCGGCTTCCGCCTGCGGCGTCAGCCGCGGGCGAGGGCTATCCAGAAAAGCGCGCACCTTCACTTCCTCATGTTTGCGTCGTACCACGGCTTCATCGCGCCGAGCGCGCGCATCTGATGGTATGCCAGCTCGTCGTCGGGATAGACGTGCTGCGGGCCAAGTACGCATGCGACGCGCGCGTGACATCGCGATCCGCAGTCAGGTTCCACTTCGACGCGATGCGTCAGGCATTTTGGGATGTCCCATCCGTTGGCGACGCTGACGGCGCTAACTGGACAGGCGGCGATGCAACTTCGCGGGACGCAGGTCGCGCATGGATTAAAGCCGACGGCTGGACCCGGCGCGTCGATTAATTCATCGACCA
>JASHQJ010000270.1 GCA_030037595.1 Candidatus Binataceae bacterium | reverse complement strand
CGGTAATTTCCGCCGCAAGTAGTCCGAGGATCAAACCGTCCTTGTCCGTCGTCCACGCGGTGCCATCGGTGCGGAGAAAGGACGCACCCGCGCTCTCCTCGCCACCGAATCCGATCGATCCGTCGATCAGTCCGTCAACAAACCATTTGAAACCGACTGGCACTTCGACGAGCTTGCGGCCGAGCTTCTTCGCGACGCGATCGATGATGCTGCTGCTCACGACAGTCTTGCCGACGCCGGCGTCGGCGCGCCATCGCGGACGATTGCGATAGAGATACGAGATCGCGACCGCGAGATAGTGGTTCGGATTCAGCAGGCCGTGCGTGCGCGTAACGATTCCGTGGCGATCGGCGTCGGTATCGTTGCCGAAAGCGACGTCGAATTTGTCCTTCAGGCCGACCAGCCGTACCATCGCATACGGCGAGGAACAATCCATTCGGATCTTGCCGTCCCAGTCGGCGGTCATGAAACGAAAGGTCGGATCGACCGCGTCGCTGACCACCGTCGCGCTGATTCGATAGCGCTCGATCACGGCGGGCCAAAAGTGCACCGCCGCGCCACCCAGCGGATCAATTCCGACTTTGACCCCGGCGTCCGCGATCGCCTTCATGTCAATCACGTTGGCGAGATCAGCAGCGTATGACCCGATGTAATCGTGGGTGTGAGTGGTTGAGGCTTTGAGCGCGCGCTCGAATGGCACGCGTCGCACGCCGCTTAGGCCATTGACGATCAACTCGTTGGCCTTGTTCTCGATCCACTTTGTGGTGTGAGTATCGGCCGGGCCAGCATTCGGTGGATTGTACTTGAAGCCGCCGTCGCGCGGCGGGTTATGCGAAGGCGTGATGACGATACCGTCGGCGAGACCCGACTTGCGGCCGCGGTTGTAAACCATGATCGCGTGCGAAACCGCCGGAGTCGGCGTATAGAGCCGGGCCTTGTCGATCAGAGTCTCAACGCCGTTCGCGGCCAGCACCTCGAGCGCGCTCGCAAACGCGGGCTCGGCCAGCGCATGTGTATCCATGCCGATGAAGAGCGGTCCGTCGATTCCATTCTGCTTGCGATGCAGGCAAATCGCCTGGCAGATGGCGAGGATGTGCGTCTCGTTGAAGGCGCGATCGAACGCTGACCCACGATGACCCGAGGTGCCAAACGCGACGCGTTCCGCGGCGACCGCCGGGTCTGGCCGCTCGGTATAGTAGGCGGTCACGAGCCGCGCGACGTTCACGAGCATCGAGGGCTCTACGGGCTTTCCGGCAATCGGGCTCACACTCATGACTCAAAATCCTTCTACTTGTGACGGCTCAGAGCGGCTCCCGTTTCCAGTTACGAATCGCGGGCATGTCCTCGAACCGCTCGACGACCAATTTGCGC
The DNA here is from genome assembly GCA_030037595.1 of Candidatus Binataceae bacterium. Classification (GTDB taxonomy): domain Bacteria; phylum Desulfobacterota; class Binatia; order Binatales; family Binataceae; genus JASHPB01. The sequence goes on along the minus strand of JASHQJ010000270.1, from coordinate 25,340 downwards.
TGCGCTTCGAGTGCCTCATTGCATCGATTGATCAGGTCGCGCGCCTTGTCCTGCAGACGCGGGACGCGGCGGAGCGCCTCGATGCACAAGTGGTAGCGGCTCGTCTGGTTAAGTACCAGCATATCGAATGGCGTGGTGGTGGTGCCTTCCTCGACTTAGCCGCGAACGTGGAAGCGGCCCGGATTTGGCCGCCCGTAGAGTATTTGATGAATCGCGCCCGGATAACCGTGGAAGGCGAAGATCACATCCTTGTCGAGCGTGATGAGCTCCTCGAAGTGGTCGGCGGTCATGCCGTGCGGATGCTTGTCGGGCGGCCACAGGCGCATCAAATCCACGATATTCACAACACGCACTAGCATCTCAGGAAAGTACTTGCGAAAGAACCACGCCGCCGCGGCCGTTTTCGCTGCCCGCCCATTGCCAGTTGGTCGCGCCCAGCGAGCAGTGATGACGCGCCGCGTCGATATCCAGCCATACCGGATGTAACTGCTTATCAATCACGATCAGGTTGATGTAGTTGCGGCCTCTGAGGCAATGGTCGGCGACCGATAGCAGGCAGTTGGGGTCGGCGGCAAGTAGATGCGCGAAAATCGAACCCTGCTTGGTCAGCAGCGGGTCGATGAAACCCGGCCTCTGAGGGCTGAAGCCGTTGTGATCGTTGCGCCGGCAGGTCGATGTTAACAGGTAATTGAGCGACGGGATCGGCTTGCGCCACGGCAGTTCGGTGACGCAGGTCTTGAGCCACTTGGCGTGCTGCGTGACCATCGAATCGACGATCATGGCGAACGCCTCGTAAGTCGCGAACGAGCCGTAGCGTCCGGTGAGCGTCTAGCCTTCGAGCCATTCCCCGGTGCGAGTGCTCGCTCAGGACTTCCATCACGCGGCCATCCGGTAGGACCGTGATCGTCGCCCGGCTCGACGTGGCTCACGAGGCATCGATTTTCCACCTCGCAGACGTCGCCGAGGCGATTGGAGTTGGTCTCGTCGGGGCAGAAGCGGCGGACCTTCGCCTCGCGGGCATCGCGCCGGAAAATGTCGCGAAGCATCGCGCCGAGCGGCCGCGTCGATTCGACGTGCGCCGCGCCCGGGACCTCCACCGGCACGGCGTAATCAACAAATGAAGGAGTATCGAACGAGACGGTAATCGTACCACCGTTGGCGTGAGGATTTGCGCCCATTCGCCGCGGACCCTGCGGCACCTGATGCGCGCGGAAAGTGCCTTCGATCTTGACGCCATCAACGATCTTCGGCCCGGTCCATCCTTTCGACGTACGCAGGACTATCGCCGGCCATCGCGGACGCGTGAGATCGTTGCGGCGGCGGGCGTTATCGAGCGTCGCGTGGATCGTCGCGTAGCACTCGTCGAGCATCGCGGCGAACTCGCGATGCATCCGCGGCGGCTCGTCGCCCTCGAGCAAGTGAACCTCGTAGCCATGGCCTTCGAGCAGGCGGCGGATGTCCTCGTCGTCGTGGCGCGCGAGCACAGTCGGCACGGAAATCTTGAAGCCGTCCAGATGAAGGATAGGCAGCACGGCTCCATCGCGCGCTCGGTTGAGGAACTTGATCCCCTTCCATCCGCCCGCGAGCGGTCCGGTCTCGGCCTCGCCGTCGCCGATCACGCACGCGACGATCAGGTTGGGATTGTCGAAGACCGCGTCAAACGCGTGCACCAGCGAGTAGCCGAGCTCGCCGCCCTCGCGAATCGAGCCCGGAAGGTGCGGACCAGCATGACTCGGCACGCGGCCGGGCGTCGAGAACTGGCGAAAGAGCCGCGCGATGCCGAGTGTATCCTGCCGAATCTCTAGATAGAACTCGGAGTATGTTCCTTCGAGCCAGGTATGCGCGACCGGCGACGGTCCGCCGTGTCCCGGACCTGAGACGTAAATCATGTCGACGTCATTCTCGATGATGAGACGGTTCAGATGCGGGTAGATGAAGTTCTGACGCGACGATGTCCTCCAGTGGCCGAGCAGGCGTGGCTTGAGGTGTTCGGCTTTGAGCGGCTCGCGCAGGTAGATCTGGCCGACGGTGAGATAGTTGGAAGCGCGCCAGCACGCGTCGATCAGGTGAAGCATTCGATCGTCGAGCGGCTTTGCCATATCACACCTCGGAAGAATGTGTGACGAACCTCAGTCTGAATCACAGCCGATACAACGATCAAATCACAGGATTGTTATTTGAGGCGAGTCGCGATCGGCGCGACGCGAGTCAGGTGTCGCTATTGCTCGTTCCCACAAAAATGAGCGAGCTATCTCCGCTCTTAGCGGAACGGAAGGACCGCGGCGTCCATCGGACGCCGCGGCGTGGTGGGACAGAGAACGGATCGCTCCGCTCAGCTGCTCGTGAGAAGACTTTCCAAGCTTCGCGCGCCGGAACGCATCGCGATTGCCATCTGATTCTCTGTGACCGGAGAGAGCAGAGTTGATGCCAGCGGCGCCGATTGGCTTTGAATCGCGACGCTTGTCTAAGCGTTTCGGCGAGCAGGCGCGAGCGGGATCCACGTCACAGCCTGTCACGCGCGCGAACATTACCGCTGCGTTACGTGTCGAGATAAACATGATCGGCGGGCGCAGCCGCATCGGTACTGCATGCAATCCGCGTGATGCTGTCGTGCGAAATCGTCCTTGCCCCGAAATCGCCGCAAAGCCCTCGGTTTTCTCGCATGTGACATTCGGGCTTTGCGAATCGCGAATTCTACAAATTGTCGGTCCGAACAATTATTCAATGAACAAGCGGTCTTTCTCCGTGGCATCGCACTTGCTGTAGACGCCTGCATCAACTGTTCGGAGGCGACGAAGATGAACGCAACTACCACTGCGAACGGGACGAAGGTTGGGCTGAATCAGGTTGTCGAGCAGGTGGAGTCGACCGCTGCGGTCCGCATGAGTCAGAGCGTGTTGCTCAGCGAGCTGCCGGGTATGACGTTCGCGTTCCTGACTTTGGCTTACGTGGTTCTGTCGCTGGTCGGCCTTGCCTAAGGCGCCGCGTCAATCCTCGGAAGACCATGAATTCGCTCGCTCATCGACATTGCGCGCCGCTCTCGCAGCTCGGGAGCGGCGACGATCAGATGAGATCGCCACAGGAACCTGAGCGCCAAATGCTCCGCTGACGCGCCACCTCAACCCGCGAAACAACATAACCCTCGCGACGCTGAGATCAGCGTCTGAAGGCAACGACAAGGAGGAGCCATGTTCACCATGGGCACCATCACCTTGCTGGCGGCGATTGCGATGGCGACCGTAATAATTGCGAGTCCGTCGCGTCGCGAGACCAAGAAGTAAGTTCGCATCATGAGAACGGCAGACGTCTCTCATCGATGCGTTGGTATCAACCTCAAACCGCCGGCACGTCACATCGTGGACGTGTCGGCGTCTCTCTTCACCTCGCGCTCAGATCTCGATCGCGTTAGCGCGCGCGATCTCGCCTAGCCATCGCGCGCTCGGGCGAATCGTCCGCCCCAGCGTCTTGAAGTCGACCGCGGCTAATCCGAACGTAGGCCGATAACCCGAGTTCCACTCATAGTTGTCGAGCATCGACCAATAGATATAACCGTGCAACGGGATGCCGTCCTTGATACATCGCGCGACGCCGTTTAGCGCGCGCCGCACATATTCGACTCGGCGGCTATCATCGGCGGCGGCGATTCCGTTCTCGGTGACGATCACTGGCACCTGTGCAATCGTACTGGCTCGGCGAATCGTCCCTTCGAGCGCCTCGGGCCAGAACTCGTAACCCATCATCGTCTTTTCAACGCCGGGCTCGGGCGGCAGCGCGCCGTCGGGGCCGATCCGATCGCGCGTGTAAGTTTGCACGCCGACGAAATCGTCGCCGCGCGCCACCTCGAAGAAGATGTCCTGGCATTCGGTGCGGATTTTCTTAAGCCGCGCCGCGCCGCCCGGCGCCGCCTGAAAATCGCTCAGCGCGAGCGTGATCCCGACCGGGAACCTGTGACCGCATGACTTGATCGCGGGTGCCGCGAGCCGATGAGCCTCAAGCATCGTGTCGCGCGCCTTCATGTGATCGCACATCAGGTAGGGAGCGAAGCGATTCGGATCAGCGCCGATTCTGCGCGCCGCCTCGGAGAACCATCGTGAGCGCGCCGGATCGATTCGCTCGCGCGTCATGCCGATCAAGTACTGATAGGCACCGAGATTCGCCTCGTTGATCGTGCACGCGCTAGCAATCAGGTCGCCGAGATATTTTGCGGCATGTTCGCAGTAGCGGGCGAAGCGGTCCGCCGTCTTCCGATCGTCCCACCCGCCATCCCCTGCAACCCATCGCGGCGACGTGAAGTGATGAAACGTTACCATCGGCGCGATGCGATGCTCGTGGCATGCGGCAAGCACGCGGCGATAGTGATCCAGCTCGGCGCGCGAGAAGTGCCCCTCTTCGGGTTCGATACGCGCCCATTCGATCGAGAAGCGGTAGGTGTTGAAGCCGAGCTGCGCAAGCATCGCGATATCCTCAGCGTAGCGGTGGTACTGATCGCATGCGTCGCCGGAAGGCTCGATGAACGGCGTGCGCGGCGTGTGCTCGATCACCCAGTAGTCGCTATTGACGTTGTTGCCTTCGACCTGGTGGGCGGCGGTCGCCGTACCCCACGCGAATCCATCGGGAAAGTTGAATCGTTCTGCCATGACTCGCAGCGTAGCCTCCCGCGTGGTCACGAGCGAGCACGTTAAGGGCGATCAACAACACGCGATGTCACATTTCGGCACGTCTCAAATCGAAGACGTGAGCACTTCGACACAATTCGAACAATCCTACTCTTCGATCAGCACAACCGCTCGGGGACTTCGCTCATCAACGATGTGCCTACTTCGTCAGGCGTGCGGCACTGAACTTGCGGTCCAGACCGCAGGGCCGAATGAGCCGAGGCTCGGTGCAGCGCGACGAACCACGATACATACAATCGGATTCTCCGCATGGGCTGGTTGATACTGGCCGTGATCGTGACGTGCTGTGCATCGGAGGCCAACCCGTCTGAATACGGTATCAGCACTTATCGGCCGGGGATGATGGACCTGTTCTCGGGTTTTCTCGCCAACCCTGCCGCCTCGATAGTCAAAGACTATTTCATTTTCCACAAGACGAGCGCCGACGCCACTACTCCGAAGGGCGAGCTCACGGCAAAAGTCACGCACCACCACATACACCAGCGACCTTCGCCGCGCCGCGCGCACGACCCAGTTTCACCTGCTCGACGCGTACTGGGCGTACGGTGTGATCGTACAGAAGAGAATCGCGGATCAATCGCTCAGATTCGGTCCGAACCAACACTTCGGTCCCGCTCAGAAACCGACGATCGGCGGCCTCGGCGACCTCGAGCTGCTGCCCAAGATGCTTTCGTGGAAACTCGGCAACTTCCATATGATGGAAGCACTTTGCAGTTCACGCGCCGACCGGCGAATACGACGTGGATGGAGCCCGAAACGGGGCGGCACTGTCGCTCTTCACCGGCTACACGATCAACGCCTGAGAACACCGCGACGCATTATCACAGCGGCCAGGAGTTTCACGCCGATTTCGTCGCCGCGCAACACCTGCCGATGGGTTTCATCTTCGGCGCGGCAGGCTATGCGCTCCAGCAAACAACCGCGGACAGCGGCAGCGGTGCGATCTTCGGGCCGTACGAGGGGCGGGTCCTCGCGCTCGGACCGCTGGTCGGCAAGGCTTTCAGCACGGTTCGATTCCGCTCACGGTGACCGGCAAATACGACTTTGAATTCGCGGCGGCGAATCGATGCGTCGGCAATGAATTGTGGTTGACGGCGGGGATACGGTTTTGAGGCGCCGGTATTCAGCTGCCTGAGGACCGCAACTGGCCGAGCGAAAAGCTCGCGGCATCCAGTGCCAGCGGCGGTGGGCAAGCGTTTCAAATCGGCATCTACAAAGTACCGGGCCGACGCTGATTTTTGCGCGCGACGGCACGATCCTGGAAGCAAACCAGGCTGGGCTTGAATGTTACCAGGCGAACACTGCGGATGAGCTGCTCGGCAGGAAGCTGTACGCCGTGCGGCGTGCGAGGGCGCCGCAACGGTCATGCAGTAGAGCTGCGCTCCGCGCTTGAAGGCCGCGGCACGAGCGCGTCGTATCTCACCCCCGTCATCTGCACCGAAATTTCCCAGAGCCGCGCCGCCGCGGCAGCATCCCGCGCTCCCGCGCTGCACGGCACTTTCCTCGGATATCCCCATCCCTCCTGGAAACCATCTGGTCCGATGTAGTCTCCACCGTGGACATCCGGAGACGTTGCGGCATACAGGGTAGGCAGCGCGCCCATCGCCGCGCTTTGCGCGAATACGCGATTCATCGCGCCCCAAAACTGCTCCAGCAACGATGATCCCGTCATCCGCGCACCAGCATACTGTAGATTGGTCGCCGCGTAGCCGGGATGACACGCTACGCTGATGATCGGCACGCCAGCTTTTTCCACGCGGCGCTGCAACTCGAACATGAAGAGCAGGTTGGCAAGCTTGCTCTGACCGTAGGCGAGCCACTTGCGGTAGCCGCGTTGCCAATTCAGATCGTCGAACCTTATCGCGCCGATGCGATGCGCGCCGCTGCTGACCGTGACGACCCGCGCGCCGCCGCTCGCGATCAACGGCTCCAGGAGGAGGCCCGTCAGCGCAAAGTGCCCGAGATGATTCGTGCCGAACTGCATCTCGAAGCCGTCCGCGGTGCGCCGATACGGTATCGCCATCACACCCGCGTTGTTGCAGAGGACGTGAAGCGCGGGACGGCTTCGTCGAAAAGCGTCCGCGAACTGCCGCACCGAAGCGAGGTTCGAGAGGTCGAGAGGGATGAATTCAACGCGCGCACTCGGATGCGGCCTGCGAATCGCGGCGACCGCCTCGTTCGCGCTCTCGGGACGACGGCATGCGAGCACGACATCGGCGTTGACGCGCGCGAACTCGAGCGCGGCTTCGAATCCGATTCCGCTGTTGCCGCCTGTGACGACGATTGTCTTGCCGCTCAGGTCGGGAAGATCCTGCGCAGTCCATCGCGGATTATTGGCCATGGGCACCAATAATCAGGATGCGCGCGCAAACTCAACCGGCAGCGGCAAAGCGCGGATCAGCTCGCCCTCTTGAGTTGCGCGCTCTTCGAGTCGATCTGGTTCAAGAGATCGTCCCAAGACTTGACGAATGCCTCGGCACCCTCGCGCTGCAGTTGCTCGCCGAGCGCATCGATATCGATTCCGGCCTTCTTGAACTCCGCAAGTACCTGCTCCGCGTCGCCACCGTCGCGCGGCAGCATCGCGCCGATCTCGCCATGATCCGCCAGCGCCAGCAGCGTCTTCTCCGGCATCGTGTTCACCGTATGCGGCGCGGCGAGCGACTTTACGTAAAGTACGTCCGACGCCTTTGGATCCTTGGTCCCCGTGCTGGCCCACAACAAGCGCTGGGAGCGCGCGCCGTAGTTCAGCAGCCGGAGCCATCGATCCGAGGCAAGCAGTTCGCGATAGGACTTATAGATGCGGCGCGCGATTGCGATGCCCAGCTTCTCGCGCAGTGCCTCGGGCACCTTGCCCGAAACTGCGACGTCCCAGCGACTCACGAATACCGACGCGACCGAGCAGATGCGTGGGTTGAGTCCCGCCTCGAGGCGGCGCTCAACGCCGCGGATGTAAGCGTTGGCGGCTGCAATGTACTGCTCGCGCGAGAAGAGGAGGGTCACGTTCACCGGCACACCGCGAAAGATTGCTTCCTCTATCGCGGGCAGGCCCTCGCGCGTGCCGGGAATCTTGATGAAGAGATTCGGGCGCGCCGCGCGCTGGTGGAGATCGACCGCGGCAGCCACGGTGCTCTTGGTGTCGTATGCGAGCTTGGGCGATACCTCGAGCGAAACCCATCCATCGACGGCGTTGGACAAGTCGTGAATCTTGCGGAACAGGTCCGCGGCCCCGGTCAGGTCCTCGAGGGCGAGCTCGAAGAAGAGCTCCTCGCGGTCCTTGATCGACGAGATCTTCTTGATTATCGCGTCGTCGTAATCGTGGCTGCTTTTGATCGCGTTATCGAAAATGGTCGGATTCGAAGTCAATCCGGTGACGGAAAGTTCGCCGATATAGTGCTTGAGGGTGCCGCTGGTGAGCAGCGCCCGCGTAATATTGTCGAGCCAGATGCTTTGACCGGCCTCGCGAAGAATTTGCGTCGCTTTCATGTTGCTTCTCCTCGCGCGTTCGCCCGCTGGGCGAAGCGGCAGCGGAATCGTCGATACTGTCGAGTATTCTTATAATATCGCCGTACTGGGTCCAGCGCGAAAAATAGATACCTCGACAGTTATCCGAGGCACGAAAAAGCCCGTGATTATCTTGGAGGTTTCGAGTCTTTGCAATTTTTCGCTCGGCTCGAAGAACTATGTAAACATATCCGCGCCGACCTCCGTCCAACGGGCATCCGAACACACCACTGGAACTTGGAGGTCACGATGTACTTTTCAACCATGAAGAATTTCGCGCTCGTAGCGCTGATGGCCAGCGTGGTGCTGGCAGGCGGAACCAGCTTGGCCGGCGAGTGGCAGCAGCATCATCCGCGCCGCGCCGAGGTGAACGGGCGCCTCGCGAACCAGAACGCCCGCGTCCGCGCGGGACTCAAGGATGATCAGCTCAGTCGCGGACAGGCCCAGCAGATACACGCCGAGGATCGCGACATCCGCGACCAGGAACGCCTCTACGCCAAGGATCACAACGGCCATATCTCGAAGGGCGAACAGCAGCTGCTCAATCAGCAGGAAAACTCCGTCAGCAAGCAGATCTACGACGAACGTCATTGATCTGACGCTCGAGCAGAACGCACCGGGGCGACGCTCCCCTCCCCCCGCTCGCTCTGGCGCTTTTTTTTGTCCGTCTCTGGCGATTGAAACCACGGGCGACAAGGGCTAATCGGTTCGAGGCCCAAAGCGCACATGCGGCGATCAATCGACTACCTGCACGGGAAAAGGCGCGTTGCGGCGGAACTGATCACGCTGGTTTACATCGCAATCATCGCCGAGATTGCGATCGCCACCGGCGCCACCTACGTGCTCTTTCCGGAACTCGGCGCGCTCTCGCACGATATTTTCACGCGGCCGCGCGGCTCGTGGGCGCGCGCTCCATTTCGGCTGGTGATCACACCGGTGATTACGGCGCTACTCGGCACCTTCGTCACGCGCCATCTTCCATACGGCTACGTGTCGGTGATCGTTACCGTCGCCGGTGCGCTCGCGATCGTGCTCGGCCTGCGTTCTCCGATTGCACCCGCGATTTCGGCCGGCCTCTTGCCACTCACGCTTGGCATCACCAGCTGGTGGTATCCGCCTGGCATCGTCTTCGGCACCGTCCTGCTGGCGCTTCTATCGACCGCCTGGAAACGATTCGCGGTCGCGCTGCCCAACGCGATCGTCGCGAGCCCCGACGAAGACACGACGCCCGGCGCGGAGTCGTGGTGGCCCGTCGCGACGCTCATACTCCTGGTCGTCATCGCGGTGACGGTCGTCGAGCTCACGCATCTCAGGTTTGTGCTTTTTCCTCCCCTGGTCGTGATTGGATTCGAGATGTTCGTGCACACGCGCCGCTGCCCGTGGGCTGACCGCATTGTGAGCCTGCCGATCGTGTGCGTGCTGACGGCAGCTGGCGGCTTCCTCGGTCGGCACTATCTTGGCGTCGGACCGGGCGCCTCGCTCGTCGCGATGGCGTGGGGAGTCCTGATGCTGCGCGCCTTCGATCTGCATGTGCCACCGGCGCTCGCGGTCGCGCTGCTGCCGCAGGTGATGGACTCGCCGACGATTCTCTACCCGGTCGCGGTCGGAATCGGCACCTCGCTCATGACGGCATCATTCGCGCTTTACTGCCACTTCGCCCGCCCGCTGCTCGAAAACTGAAAGGGGTTGATTTGTCACAGCCCGGAGCGCTGCCTCGTCTCATGGGCAGGAGGCTAAGTCTCATGCACGGCGAGAACAGCGTAACAATTCCCCACGATGATCGATCGGCAGCTGCCGCCGAAGATGTCGCGCAGCGACCCTCGTGGGTAACCGAACAGATTTTCCCATTTCGAAGCAAATACCTTTCCATCGGCGGTGCGCGAGTGCACCACATCGACGAAGGCAAGGGCCCGACGCTTCTATTCCTGCCTGGCTCGCCAATGTGGTCGTTCATGTTCCGCCACAGTATCGCGGCGCTCCGAACGCGATACAGATGCGTCGCGGTGGACATGCCCGACCTTGGGCTCTCGACCGCGCCGATAGTCAAAGGAAGGGCGTTTGAATCTAACGCGAGCTACTATCGCGAGTTTGTGCGCCGGCTGGATCTTCGCGAGATCGTCGTCATCGTGCACGCGACCGCGGGACCTTCGGCGCTCAAGATGACGCTCGATGAGCGAGAGCGGATCGCGGGACTGGTGATTACCAACAGTCTCGGTTGGCCGATGAACTCGTTTCCTCCGATGTGGCGGTTCGTGCGAGTAGTCAGCTCGCCGCCGTTCCGCATGATGGTAACAACCGCCAATTTGCTAGGTCGTCTCACGACTCGAATCGGTAAGAGCGCGGGAAGGTTCAGTGACGAAGAACGCGCAGCAATCCTCGGGCCGTATCGCACGATGGCCGCGCGGCGCCATCTGGCGAATTTGCTCTATGGCCTCAAAGCCGAAGTTCCGTTTTTCGCACGCCTGGAGGCGAATCTCGATTCGTTGAAACATATTCCGACGCTGCTTCTCTCGGGCGCGAGAGATCATGGCTTTCAGGCTCGATTCGTCACCCGATGGCAGCAGCTTCTGCGCGACAGTTCCGTCGTAGTGTTGCAAGACTCGGCGCACTTCGCGCCGGAGGACGAGCCCGAGGCTTACACTGCTGCGCTCTCTCGTTGGCTCGACTTGTTCAGCGATTCACATCTGGCAGGGGAGCATCTGGGATAGCGATATGGACGTGGCGTCGATGCGGCCGCTTCTGTTGACGATCGCTTACCGGATGCTTGGCAGCGCGGCCGACGCCGAGGACATGGTGCAGGAAACGTATCTGCGCGTGCGAGAAACCGCGCCCGAATCGATCCAGAATTCGCGCGCTTACCCGAGCACGATCGTGACGCGGCTATGCATCGACCATCTGCGTTCGGCGCAGGTGCGAAGGGAACGCTCGAGCGGCGTCCGCCTACCGGAGTTGGTAAACGAATCGAATCTCGACCAATGCTCGCCGACGGCCGAGCTCGCTGAATCGTTGTCGATTGCGTTCGTGGCCCTGCAGCGGCTCTCGCCGTCGAACGCGCGGCGTTTTTGCTGCATGAGGTATTCGATTTCGACTACGCCGACATCGCGCATATCATCGGCAAATCAGACACCAACAGCCGCCAAATCGTGAGCCGCGCGCGAAAAACCCTGGGCGGCGGAAGATCGCGCTTCGTGGCACCCGAGTCCGAGGTCCGCGTGATCGTCGAGCGCTTCATGGAGGCAGCGCGAAGCGGCGAGTTTGCGCATCTGCTCGAACTCCTTGCGCCGGACGTCGTGCTCTACGCCGACGGCGGCGCGGAACGCCCGCGTTATGGAAAAATCCGGGCCTACTCAAGCCACTTCGCGGGCGCGATCACGTTGCGAAGCTCTTGATGATGGCTCAATCGCAGGCCGCGAACGACACGAAATACACGATTAGCGTGGTCAATTCCGCCCCCGCAACCATATCCAGCATCAAAGGCAAACCGATTGGCGTAGTCAGCTTCGATGTTTACGATGGCAAGATCCAGAACCTGTTCATCATCGCCGATCCGGAGAAACTTCGCGCCTTGGGCGATCGTCAAGCTTCTCGGAGCTGAGTCTCGGCGTCGTGCCATCGCGCGATCGCGCCGCCGCGACCGATACACTTTACAACTTGATTCCGAGGACTTCCGCCGAGATACTCGATGCTTCGCGGGGAGCATCCGAGTTCATGAATCAGATCCGATTCGCGCGGACATCTGACAAGACGCGCCTGCTTGGCCTAATCGAGCAATACTATCGCTTCGATTCAATTGCTTTCGATGAGCGCGTGACGGGCCGTGCCCTGCAGCTCCTGCTCAACGACGAGAAACTCGGACGCACGTGGGTGATCGACAACGGAAACAGACTACTCGGCTACGCGATTATGTCTTACAACTATGACCTCGAATTCGGCGGCGTCGAAGGAATCGTGACCGAGCTGTTCGTCGCGGCTCGCTATCGGGGTCACGGGCTCGGTGCGCTCGTGATCGACGAAATCCGCCGCTTCTGCGTGAAAGAAGGAATATCGACCGTCGAACTGCAGGTGAGCGGCGCCAATCATCGCGCGCGCGCTTTCTACCGAAAACTGGGATTCAAGGCGCTCGATCGAGTAGTCATGAGCCTCGAAATAACTTGATAAAGACTTTCGGACCATCGATAGCTAATATAATGTAAGCAGCGCTTGCATGCATGCGCTCGTGGAAAGTGAAAGTGCATTCGATGATTACTCCTACTTCAAGACCGTCGAAACTTCTGTTGGCGATTCTGCTTTTGATCGCGATGCCTCTGTCTTGCGCTTCGTTCGGCAGCGCTGCCGACGGGTTGAAACTCGCGCCCGACCTCTCCTTCACCGATGATTCGAGCTCGAACTTTCCGATTACCTCGGCCCACGGCGACGACGGTGCGGTATCGGCCGATCGGCCGACGGTGATTTTCTTCGGCACCTCCCATTGCTGGAATACGAACCGTGAGGCGGAGCGGTTGGTTTCGCTCTATCCTCAGTATCACGGCAATTTTCGTTTTGTGATCGTCGATCTCAACCACGTGTCGCCGGCGCAGCAGAAACTCGTCGCGGCATATTACCGCGGCGCGATTCCGACGATCGCGGTCGTGGACTCGAAGGGCAATGTGATATACGACCGTGCGGGCGAAACGGCGGCCACACGTGGCGATGTCTCTAATCTACAGGCGATCCTCAACTCGGCGCATTAAACGACGGCCCCCTCCATGCCCGACAAAGTGAGACCATTCATTGCAACCCTCGCGCTTTGCACGATTGCACCATGCGCGACCGCATCTTCGAAGATCCTCGGGCCGAGCGATCGCAACTGATCGAGCAGCTGGCAGGCAGCGCGCAGCGCCGACCTGAGCAACGCACAGGACTCGAGCCTCGGCCCGGTCACTGCCGGTGACGATATGATTCAGGCCGAAAAAGCGCGGACAGCAATCGGCGAGCTGAGTTGCGGCGCGCATATTTCAAAGGCAGAACTCTGACGCGCTATTCGTGCCGCCGCGGCATCTTTCGCCCGCCGAGCGGCAAAAGCTGATCACGCAACTCGAAGCCTCCAAGAGACTCGACGACGCCCGTTATCGCGAGCATCTGGGTGGCTGGGATCCAATCCTCACCGAAAACTGCACCGTCCAGGCAAAACGGGCGCAGCAGGCGATCGACGATCTCGAGACCGAGCAACCAATTTCGTGGCAGGAAATCGACCGGGCGATGACGGTGCCCAACGAATACGACTGGTGATCATCGTTCCGTTTCAGACGACTAGGACACCGGGGCGGGTCGCGCGACTTAGAGAATAAATTCTGGCTTCGACGCGCCGAGCAGCGCTCCGCCAACCGCCTTCGCCAGTGAATCAGGGACGAGGTAGGCGTGGGCGAGTGCGGCCTGCAGATCCTGAAATCGATGCTGTAGTGGCTGGTCGAGAAAGATCGATCGGCCGCTGGCGGCGCGAAACAAATCGGTGACTGATTGGGCGACGAGCTCGCAGCCGCGATTCATGTTCCAGCGCACGCGCGCCCGCTGCGCCATCGAAGCCGCCTCGCGCACCTCAGCCATCTGCCAAAGCTCGATCGCGTCGGCGCGCACACGGGCGGTCGAAGCGTCGAGGTTCCAGAGCGCTCGGGCGAGGCGTTCCTGGATGAGCGCGTCGTCTGCCGCGCGTCCGCCGAGGCTGAGCTTGCGGTCGCGCGTCGCCTCGATCCACGTGTCGACAAATCCCGCCGCAGATCCCAGCACAGCGGCTGCCAGAGCCATGTTGAACACTACTGACCACGGCATCCGATAGAGCGGACCGTCGTTCAATTGCTGCCCGGGGAGCGGCTGGTTCGTCGCATAGTCGAGGTGCGATTGCGATCGATAGTCCGGCACGAACGCTTCCTCGACCACGATATCCTTGCTGCCGGTGCCCTTGAGGCCGGCAACGTGCCAGTTGTCGTCGATTCGATACTGGTCCCGCATCAGCAGAAACGAGCGGAAGTCGCGAACCTGCGCGCCGCCGAGCTCGCGCGAACCGCAGATCGCGCCGAGCATCACGCCGCGGCAATGATCGCATCCTGACGAAAAGGACCAGCGCCCGCTGAGCTTGTAACCGCCCGCTACTTTCTCCGCCTGGCCGGTCGGATTGTAAGACGACGAGTGCATCGTGGCAGGATCGCCGCCCCACATCTCACGCTGAGCGCGCTCGTCGAACAGCGCGAGTTGCCACGGATGAACGCCGATAACGCCGCCCACCCATCCTGCCGACGGATGCGCGCGCGACAGCTCAAGCATCGCGTCGAAGAACTCGACCAGCGGCACCTCGCCACCGCCGAATCGAGCCGGCTGCAGAGCGCGCAGGAAGCCGCCGTCCTGCAGCAGATTCCACGTGCGATCGCTAAGGCGCCGCAACGCGTCGTCCTCGGTGACGTTCGCAGCCAGCTGTGATGATACGAGCGTGCTTTGTGTGACGAGACTCATTGTGCACCTAGATGAAGCGGACGCTGACTGAGCCGAGCGGGCCGAATCGCGCCGTGATTGAATCGCCGGCCGCGACGTTAACTGCACCGCACAGAGCGCCAGGGATCACGATACTGCCGGCGGCAATCGACTGTCCGAATTCAGCGAGTTTGTTAGCGAGCCACGCGACCGGCTCGGCGGGATGCCCCAGCACGGCGGCGCCGACGCCCTCCTCCACTACACTGCCGTTCTTTTCGAGCTGCATCGCGATACTGGCGAGATCGAATCGACGCGGCGCAACTTTGTCAGTGCCGAGCACAACCCGCGCCGATGATGCATTGTCGGCGATCGTGTCCGCCAGCGTGATCTTCCAGTCACGAATCCGCGTATCGATTATCTCGAGCGCGGGCGCCACGTATTCTACCGCTTCCATCACGGCTTCACGCGTGACACCGCGGCCGCGCAGCTCGCGCGACAATACGAATGCAATCTCGGGTTCGACGCGCGGGAGCATCAGCTCGCCAACGCGGCATTCGGCGCCGCTTGCGAGAATCACGTCGTCGAAGAGATGGCCGAAGTCAGGCTCGCTAACGCCCATCATCTTCTGCATCGCCAGGCTGGTAAGCCCGATTTTGCGTCCGACGATGCGGCGACCGGCAGCAAGGCGCCGCTCGACATTGATCATCTGGATCCGATACGCGTCGGCGCTAGAGAGCGCCGCACTCCCGGCGGGCGGATCGATCGCAACGCGCTCGCGCTCCGCGCGATTCAAGCGCTCGGCGATTTCCATGAGTTGCCGCTCATTCATGGTGTGCGACGATTAGCGCGGCATCCCCATTCGGCGATGGCCCCAGATACTGGGGGCATGATGTTTCTGCACGTGCCAGGTCGCATCGTCGATTTCGCGTCCGCCCCAGCCATATTCGACCTCGAAGCCGGACGGCGTGCGCATGTAGAAGGACAGCATATGATCGTTGGTGTGGCGCCCGAGAGTCGCGGCGATCTCGATCTTGCGATCCTGCACCAGGTACATCGTCGCACCAACGTCATCGATCGAGCGCAGTTGCAGCATAAAGTGAAGCAGCCGCTTCGGCAGCGGCAGCGGCAGCAGCGCAACGGTGTGATGGCGCGCGTTGCAATGCATGAACGCCAGCGTCACGGTCATCCCGCCGAACTTGAGGTCGATGGTGTCGCTCATGCGGAACCCAAGACCATCGCAATAAAAGCGCAGGCTCTTCTGGAGGTCGGCCGCCGTCACGACGATGTGGCCGAGACCCTGCTGCCCCGTTACGAAACCTGAGATCGCACGCGGCGAGCGAAACGGATTTTCGAATTCGATCGTGGGGCCGCAGAAGGCCTCGCACTTGAGGCCATTCGGATCGGAGAAGCGGATCAACTCGCTCACTTGGCGAGCGGCGGCCTCATCAGCGTTGGCAGTCTGTACTTGCACCCCGATCGCACTGAGCCGCTCGGCGACTTCGCGAAGACCTTGGGCATCGGCAACTTCCCATCCCGCGTATGCCACATCGTCGGCGTCATCCTGCTCCAGCGCGAAACGCCAGGCATACTCGTCCATCCTCAACACGCGACGGCCGTTTTCCGTCACGCTCTGCAGGCCGAGTACCTCGGTAGCAAAAGTCTCCCATGCGGCGAGATCCTTCACACCGAGACCGAGATAACCAAGACTCTTGATTGCGCTCACTGGTCACTTCTCCTTGCATCGCGAATTACGGCAGCATCCGGCTCGCAGCAGACGCGGCGATCTCCTCACCAATATGACGAGGACGCGTCGCGAAAAAGAGCCGGCGACCTTTTTTGCTTCGTATGGTTCGCGACCGCTATGCGGCGGACGGCCGGCCGGCGATGCTCCAGTTAAGGACTGTTAGCACCTACATCTTTCGACTTAAGCACACATTGGACGATATATTTCTCTTATGAACAACATCTAATAACAAATCTTCAATCATCTAGAATAGACTTGCGATGCAATAGCGACATGTGATAGTCAGCCGATGCTCGCATTCTGGACGCGACCGAATCGAATGTTCAGAACGATTGAGCAGAGAGGTGCAGGGACGAAAACCGCGAGCATGCCAGGGGACGCAAGCCGTGGGCAGCACGATTGCCCAGGGATCACGGCGCGCATTTCCGGCATTTAGCACTGCTCGATAATCGAGGCAGTCGGCGTAGGGAGGACGTGTCGGCGGATGGTGATCCGGATTAGGTGTCAACCTGCCTCCGGCACGCGAAGTATCGACTGTGCGCGACCATGAGTTGTCCGCGAGCCTAGCCCAATTCGAGGGCATAGCCCGATTACCGGCTAGCAACGCCTCGGCGCTTGCCGCCATGAACCCGACTTGGGCCAGTTCATTTCTTCGCGCGGCGACGCCATACACGGCTCGATGCCGCCAGGTGATCCATTACGAGGGCCGGCCGACCACCGCTGTGTACTTCGTCGAGCGAGGCCGCATCAAGTGCACCTCTACCGCGAGCGACGGCCGCGAACTGCTGTTGTATGAGTTCGGCGCCGGCGAATTCATCGGTCTGATCGAAGCGTTGAATGGAACGCGAGCGGTCGGCACGGCGATCGCAACCGAGACCTCCAATTTGAAGTGCGTTCGCAATGAACAGTTCCGCAACCTCGTCGCCGACGATCCCGAACTGGCATCGAAGCTGGTCCGTGTCCTCGCGCAGCAATTGAAAACGGCCTACGAGCGCAGCACCGATCTCGCTTACGAATCGCTCGAATGGCGCGTGCTTCGCACATTGAGCAAGCTCGCTTGCGAATCCGATGGTGCTTGCGTAGTCGAACGATCGCTCAGCATCAATGAACTCGCCAGCATGGTTGCTGCCAGCCGCACGCGAGTCTCCCTCGTGGTTCAGGATTTGATTCGACGCGGACGCCTAAGCCGAGTAGCCGGACGTTTCGTACTTAATTCGAAGCCGCAATCCGACACGGCGTTACCCAGGTAACATCCTTTCGCCGATCGCCGTTACGAGCGTAACAGGCAACCTTCCCCGCCCTGTCCTAAGACGTATCGCGAGACCAAGGGGGCAGATGCACGCCAACGGCGGGAGGAAAGCCATGAAGGGAAAACTGGCTGGCTTGGCACTAACAATCCTGGTCACGTCACTCGCAATCGCAACCGCCCACGCTCAATCGACTTCCGACACCACCTCGACATCCGCAAATCTCTCTCAGCCGACGGATCCGGGCGTCCAGTCCGGCAACCGTAACACGGGAGCGGGACTCGCCTCGCTCTCCGCCAATAACGGCAGCCTGGAGTTTTTCCAAAACGGCCAGACCCGTTTTCAGGAAGTGGAGGTAGTCTCGGGCGGCGCCAACAACGGACTTGGACCACGCTTCAATTCCATCAGCTGCTCCTCATGCCATGCCCAACCTGCAGTCGGTGGTACGGGACCGGCGACCAATCCCCAATTCACTTTCACCAATGGCCCGCAGCCGCGGGTCGCTCCGGTTAGCTCTACTCCGTTCTTCATCACCGCCAACGGACCGACGCGTGAAGCGCGCTTCCCATTCTTTCTCGAGAGCAACGGCGACGCGAACACCAACGCGCCCAACGGCGGCGTGGAAGATCTGTTTACCGTCACGGGCCGCTCAGATGCCGGCAGTTGCACACTCCAGCAACCGCCTTTCCAGGAAGCCGCAGAGGCCAACGACATCATTTTCCGCATACCTACTCCGACGTTTGGTGCCGGCCTCGTCGAGAACCTCGACGATTCCACCTTGCTCAACAACCAGGCGTCGAATCTCAACAATAACGTCGGCGTCGAAGGAACTTTCAATCATAACGGCAACGACGGCACGATCGCGCGCTTCGGGTGGAAGGCGCAGAACAAGTCACTCGAGCTGTTCGCCGGCGAAGCCTACAACGTCGAGATGGGCATCAGTAACGAGATCTTCACCCAGGACCGCCCATTGCCTGAGGAGGATCAGCTTGGAACAGGACTACCCGCTGAATGTCTGAACCTGGACGGCACTGGCTATCCAGAGGACACGACCAATTTCTCTGCGACAACGGGCGCTAATCAATTCGCAACCAACGCCTCGATTCCGAGCGACGTCGTGCAGTTCGCGATGTTCATGCGCCTACTTGCAGCACCGCAACCCGGCCCAGTGGTCCTTAACGGAAAGACCGTTAGCCAGACGACCATCAACGACGGCGCGTCCCTGTTCAGCTCCGTTGGATGCGCCACATGCCACAACTCCGTCATCAATTCGACGCAACAGTCCGCTTTCACAGCATCTTTGAGTGGCCAACCTGTTAACGCCTTCAGCGATTTCGAGATCCATCACATGGGTACCAACCTCGCGGACAACGTGTCGCAAGGCGGTGCGGGTGGAGATCAGTTCCGCACGGCTCCGCTGTGGGGACTGGGCCAGAGGATCTTCCTGCTGCATGATGGACGCACCACCAACCTGATCGGCGCCATCGAGGCTCATGCAAGCAACGGTAGCGAGGCCAACAACGTCGTCGATAACTTCAACGACCTCCAGAACTTCCAGCAGCAGGAGATCCTCGACTTCCTGCGATCCTTGTAAGGCTCGACCTGAGCGGCGGTGAGGTACTTAAGGCCTCGCCGCCGCCGGCAAACTGCGTGAGGTGTTGTTAGTGCGGTCGCGAGCTGTATGGAGTATAGCAGTCATCTTCCTGCTAGCATCGCTTGCGAGACACGTCCGAGCTGGCAGCATACAGAGCGAAGCCCCATCGGCGCCAGGCCATCAAGTAAAGAAGGTGCCGAAGAATGTCATCGTCGTTAAGGGTGCGTGGTCCAGTGAGGATGATCAGTCTGTTCCAGTTCCTGAAAATGCTACGCTGACTGAGGGTGTCTTTCGCGATCCTTATTTCGGAATAACCTATTCTCTTCCCAGGAAGTGGATCGAAAAGTATCCCGGACCACCGCCTTCTGACAGCGGTCGTTACGTGCTCGCGGAGATTTCGCGTCCCGACAGTTACAATGGCGAAGCACGCGGCAATATTCTTATCACCGCGCAGGATTTGTTCTTCTCATCCACGACGGCATCAAATGCCGTCGAGATGGTGACCTACACCAAGGACCACCTGCAGCCCGACTATAAGCTGGAAGGCGAAAGCACAAAGACAGTGATTGATGGTCACGCCTTCGAAACTCTCTCATACTGGTCGCCGATTGCGCAGCTACACTGGCACGTATTGGCCACCGAGATTCGCTGCCATGCTGTCGAATTCGTGTTTATGAATCGCGACCCGAACACTCTGGCCAACACTGTGCAGCAGGCCGCGATGATGAAGTTGCCCGGCAACGCCAATCCGGAAGGAAGCGCGGGCGGCGGCGGGTTTCCCGTATGTATCAAGAACTACGCGCAAGGCGAAAACGTGCTTCAGCGGGTCGATCCATTCTTCAGCGAAGTCAGGTTCAATCCCGTTCCGGTCCGAATCATCATCAGCAAGAACGGCAAGGTTAAACACCTCCACTTCCTGAGCGCGTTTCCCGATCAGACGAGCGCAATCACCGAAGCCTTGCGGCAATGGAAATTCAAGCCTTACCTGCAAGATGGCAAGCCGGTAGAAGTTGAAACCGGCATCATGTTCGGCCGCGCGCCGCATCCTGCCGCTCCCTCAAGACGCATTGCAGCTCCGGTTTCACACGTTCAGGCTGCTTCGAGGCTAAGCGATTACTGAATTGACTGAATGATGACCAACGGGCTATTGATGCGCACAATCCGTCGATGGCCCGGGTTCAAATCGATCGCCGCGCCTTCCTTGGACTTATCGCGCGGGGAATACCGGCGGCTCTAGGTCTCACGGCCGGGTTCAAGGCCGCTCAGTCCGTTTCCTTGGCCGCCCTCCTGGCTCATGACGACACCGCAGGCGCAAGCGGCCAGACACCCTATCCGATCATCGACACGCATGCGCATCTGCAAGCGCGCGGGCCGCATCATCCGGAAGCTGACTATGGAGGTGCAGTCGCAAAGGCGATCGAGGAGATGGATCGGCAGGGCATCAACCGGACGATCCTGATGCCGCCGCCCTTTGGCCCCGACAGCCCCGGAGCATATGACTTCGAGGATTTCGCCGGTCCGATGAATCAGCATCCTAACCGGCTGAGTTGTCTTGGCGGCGGCGGCACTCTCAACCCTATGTTTCACCAGGCCGTCCGCTCCGGTACGGTTAGCGCCGATGTCGAGCGGCAGTTCGACGCGCGAGCAAACGCGATTCTCGGGGCCGGCGCTCTGGGCTTCGGCGAGATGAGTCTGGAGCACTTCTCTTTCAACCCCCGTCATCCTTATACCTCGGCGCCGCCGGACCATCCCTTGATGCTACGGCTTGCGGATATCGCAGCGGCGCACAACGTACCGATCGACGTGCACATGGAGGCTGTACTCGCAGACATGCCGACGCCGCTCAAGTTCGTCGAGCTATCGCCCAACAATCCGCCGTCGCTAAGGGCCAACATCGATCACTTCCGCACCCTTCTCGCACACAACCGCAATGCATCGATTGTCTGGGCGCACGCCGGATGGGACAATACGGGGGATCGGACCGTGATGCTATGCCACGATCTTATGACCTCAAATCCAAATCTCTATATGAGTCTCAAAATCGACGAGCAAAGCTTGCCGATAACCCGGCCGGTTAACCCTGAAGGAGAGGCGAAGCCGGGATGGTTAAGACTGGTCTCTCACTTCGCCGATCGCATGCTTGTCGGAAGCGACAACTTCTATGACGCGCCCGGCATCGAGCTCCGCGACGTTCCGCGCCTTGCCAACGTGATGAATTTCGTGCGCCAGCTTCCGGCGGAAGTCGCGCGCAAAATCGCGTACGAGAACGCGACTCATCTCTATCATTTGCCTCAGTCGACTGTGCCGGCGGCCGCAGTTCCAGACTAGTGCTTGACTGAAAAAATGCGGACGCGGGGAGGATTACCGCGTCCGCGGCTTGGGTGGACCGCCAAGTGCGGCGGCTTGGGTCACTTGATGAACAGCATTTCCTGATAAGTCGCCAGCGGCCAGAGATCGTCGGCGACGATTCCTTCCAGCATGTCCGAGGTCTTACGCACCGCCGCCATCGCGGGCAGCACGGCGTTGCAGAGGTGCTTCGCGTGATCGAGCTTGCTCCGGCCGCCGCCGTGCTCAGCAAGCGACGCTTCGAGCTTGACGATTCCATCCTGCAGCTCCTTGACCAGCGCAGTCACCTTGTCGAGCGTGTCGGTGTCGAACACGTACCCGACCGCCTTAAGATTTGCGCAGGTCGAAGCGAGTTCGCCCTGATAACGAATCGCCGCGGGAAAGACTATCGTCTTGGCCATCTCGATCGCGGTGCGCGCCTCGAGCGTTACGAATAGACAATACTGCTCTAGATAAACCTCCATGCGGCTGTGAAGCTCGCGCTCCGTGAGGACACCATACTTGGAGAACAGTTCGACTGCTTCCTTCGTGCCCAGGAGCGGCAGCGCATCGACGCAGGTTCGCAGGTTGGGCAAACCGCGCTTCTCGGCTTCCCTGTGCCATGCTTCCGAGTAGCCGTCCCCATTGAAGACAATCGATCCATGCTCAGCCAGAATCTCTTCAAGCAGCTTCTGGATCGCGCCATTGAGTTGCGTAGGATCGGCGGCCGTCGCTTTCTCGAGCTTGCTAGCAATATAGTCGAGCGACTCGGACATGATTGTGTTCATCGCGACCAGCGAACCCGCGATCGACTGGCCGGAACCGACCGCGCGGAACTCAAAGCGGTTCCCGGTGAATGCGAAGGGGCTGGTCCGATTGCGATCGCCGGCGTCCTTCGGCAGCGTCGGCAGGGAGTCGACGCCGATCTTGAGAGTCTCTTTCTGCTTTGAGCTCTTCGCGCCGCCCTTGGATACCTGGTCGAAAATGTCGGAAAGTTGGTCGCCGAGGAAAATTGAAATGATAGCGGGCGGCGCCTCATTGGCCCCTAGCCGATGATCATTGGACGCAGTCGCGACCACCGCGCGCAAAAGCCCGGCCCATCGATGCACAGCGCGAATTACCGCCGCGCAGAAGACCAGGAACTGCGCGTTGGCATGAGGTGTGTCGCCGGGGTCGAGCAGGTTGCCTTGCGTCGCGTTGCCGATCGAGTAGTTGACGTGCTTGCCTGATCCGTTCACGCCGGAGAAGGGCTTCTCGTGTAGTAAACACGCCATCCCGTATTTCTCTGCAACGCGCTTCAGCGTGACCATCGTCAAC
Source organism: Candidatus Binataceae bacterium (assembly GCA_030037595.1). GTDB lineage: Bacteria > Desulfobacterota > Binatia > Binatales > Binataceae > JASHPB01. Next base: position 2,495 of record JASHQJ010000270.1, on the reverse strand, counting down.
TGCTGATGATCCGTCGCGAGGTTCGCCTGCTCGAACAGCGGCGCCAGCTCGAACTGTCCCGGTGCGACCTCGTTGTGGCGCGTCTTGACCGGGATGCCGAGCTTGAAGAGCTCGCGCTCGGTCTCGAGCATGAACGCGAGCACACGCTCGGGAATCGCGCCGAAGTAGTGGTCTTCGAATTCCTGTCCTTTCGGCGAAGGCGCTCCAAACAGGGTTCGCCCGGTCGCCAGCAAATCGGGGCGCGAGAAGTAAAAATGCCGGTCGACGAGGAAATACTCCTGCTCGGGACCCGCGTACGCGACAACGGTCGCGGGATTGACATGTCCGAACAACTTCAGAACGCGTTGCGCCTGCTTGTTGAGCGCCTGCATCGAGCGCAGCAGCGGGGTCTTCTTGTCGAGCGCCTCACCGGTCCATGACACGAAGGCGGTCGGGATGCAGAGCGTCGTGCCGTTGGGGTTTTCCAGGATGTAAGCGGGGCTAGTGACATCCCATGCCGTATAGCCGCGCGCCTCGAACGTGGCGCGGATACCACCGTTGGGAAAGCTCGATGCGTCAGGCTCGCCCTGGATCAGTGTTTTGCCGGCAAATTCCGCGATCGCGCCGCCTTCGCCATCAGGCGACAGAAAGCTGTCGTGCTTTTCCGCGGTGAAACCTGTCAGCGGATAAAAGACGTGAGCGTAATGCGTCGCGCCTTTTTCGATCGCCCAGTCTTTCAGCGTCGCCGCGACTGTGTCGGCGATCGACGCGTCGAGAGGCGCCCCGGTGTCGATTGTATGCATCAACGATTTGTACACCGGTTTCGGCAGCCGCTCTTTCATCACCGCTTTGCTGAAGACATTGGTGCCGAAGAACTCGCTGGCCGACAGCTTGGAAAATGACATCGGCTCCGAGATCGGGCGATAACTGGTGACGGCCTCGATGGCCTGCAAACGACCCGTGCTTCCGCTCAAGACGACAACCTCCCTGCGGGCCCAACTGATACGTGTGTTCGCGCGAACGGGCAGGCCCTCAAAGCAAGCTTCGCGCCTTGTACTGGATCGATCCGGAAACAGGAACTTTTCGGCGGGCTACCCTCAATCTCAGCACCCATTCGCTGCCTCAATTCCCATCACCATGCACGAGACCTATGCAGTCGTGCTTCAAGGGCGACGCCGCGTTTCTAAATACGATGAGAAAAAGTCAATCGTTTCCAGCCGACCAACTTTATTCAGCTATATCGACTTTTCATTCATTTCCTGTCAGATATTTCTCTACAGAGAGGGAGGAAATCATGACTTGGAGAGGGATCTTTCTAGCGATTGTATATCCTTCTGTGAGTTAATCGCCACGACCCCGCTACGCGAAGCAGTCACCGCCGATTTCAATCCAGCGGAGGAGCGCATCCGGGTCCAACACTATCCAACGGACGTGGCTATCGGGCGCTTAAGCGCCCGAACCCTTGACCGAGCTCCCCGCGTAGGCTCTTCCGAAATTGAAACGATCTGTGTGATCCCTATACTTTCTATAGGCTGGACAATATCTGCCAGATTGCACCACTCACCACTCAGATTCTTTCATCTGCTGATACTAAACGCTGTCATACATCTACGGCGCCTGGAATTCGTAAGCGCCGACGGAGCACGGGCCAGTCGCGCCGTCTCCGGGGCGAGGGTTACCGCGCTGATCGGTGGTGACGTGGTGACCCGCCTGGTCGACGCAGTTGCCGTAGGGTATCGCGCCGATCGCGCGGCTCCCGGGCAGCAGCGCGATAGTCGGAGTCGGACCGCCATGGTCTAGCAGGTGCTTGGGGTCGAGCATTGGGTCGGTAACCTTAATGGAGGCGGGGCAACCGGTAGTCCCAAACTGCAAATTGTAGAAATCGTCCTCTACAAACTGGCAGGTGACGTCGCTCAGTATGCTGTTGCTTAACGAGACCGGCGGAGGCGACAAGTTTAAGCCGCCGACCAGTGCAGTGACGAAAGTGGTAAATTGGACCGCTGCGCTTCCTGAAGCGACAAAAATGCCCTCTCCCTCTGGTTGGCTGCCCCCGAAAAACGTGCTGTTGATTACGTTAAGCGTCGAGCGGCTGTCATTATAAATACCTCCGCCCTTCCCCTTGGCAGAATCGCTATCGAACGTACTCTGGCTGACCGTCAGATCGCTGTCCACGATGTTGTAGATCGCTCCGCCATCGATGCCGGCGGAGTTGCCGGCGATATAGGCTTGGGCGACGTTGGCATTGGTAACGTTGCGCAGGTAGATGGCACCACCCTCATTGTCAGCGGAGTTTAAGGTTAGAACCAGTCTGGAAACAGCGAACGTTCCGCCGTAGGAAATAATTGCTCCGCCAAACGTCGCGTGGTTGCGGGACAGCCCGGAACCATTGGCTATGTCCGACGTAAGGTCGACGGTCGAGGTTGTGGAATCGCGCGTGATAGACAGGTTACCGCCATTGTTGTCGATCGCGCCGCCATTGGTCGCAGTGTTGCTGGAGATGGTGTAATAGTCCGAAT
>JASHQJ010000269.1 GCA_030037595.1 Candidatus Binataceae bacterium | reverse complement strand
CAGGCGGCGCAGGATGTTGTGCTTGATGCCGTAGTCGAGCGCGACAATCAGCGGCGCATCGAGGAGTTGCTCGCGGCTCGCATGCCGGTAGCCTGTTGCGAGTTCCCATCCGCCGATTTCCCAGTCATAAGGAACCGCGCACGTAACTTCCTTTACGAGGTCGCGGCCAACGAGACCGCGCGACGCTTTCGCCTTGGACACAAGCGACGCCGGATCGAGCTCGACGCTCGAGATCACGCCCTCCTGCGCGCCGTGCTCGCGGATATGGCGAACGAGCGCTCGCGTGTCGATACCCTCGATTCCGACCACGCTCGCATCTTCGAGGTACTTTCCAAGCGGCATCTCGGAACGCCAATTCGACGGCCGTTCCCAATAGTCGCGGACGATAAACCCTTCGACGTAGATGCGGCGCGATTCCGTGTCCTCGCGATTGATGCCGACGTTGCCGATCTCCGGGTACGTCATGCAGACAAGCTGGCCCTTGTACGACGGATCGGTGAGGACCTCCTGGTAGCCCGTCATCGCGGTGTTGAACACCACTTCGCCGATCGTCTCGCCGATCGCGCCAAAGGCTCGTCCGCGAAAAGTACGGCCATCAGCGAGCGCGAGAATTGCGTCACTCCGTTTTGGCATCAGGCTGCAGATTTCCTCCCGTCGTAGACGATTTCGCCGGCGACGATAGTCAAAAGCGCGCGGCCCTTGAGCCGCATTCCTCTAAACGGAGTGTTACGGCTCTTTGATAAAAACCTGTCGGGCTCGACGGTCCATTCAACGTCCGGATCGATTACCGTGATATCCGCCGTATCGCCAACGGCGAGCCGTCCGCGATTGAGCTTCAGCAGACGCGCTGGCGCAGCCGACATCATCGAGATCAGACGCGAGGCGCTGATCAGCCCTCGATGCACAAGCGCGAGCGCGAGACCGAGTGAGGTCTCGAGGCCCACGATTCCATTCGCAGCGCGCGCGAATTCTGCGGCATCGTCGGCGGACAGATGCGGCGCCGCCATGCCGGGGCCGAAGAGGCCGGCCAAGTGATCCATGTGTTTCGATTGCGGATCATGCGGCGCGTGGTCGCTCGCAATCATATCGATCGTGCCATCCTCTATCGCCGCACCTATCGCATCGACATCGCGGCGCGATCTGAGCGGCGGATTCATCTTGGCATTGGGACCCCAAGTCAAAGCCGCTGAATCGTCGAGCGCAAAATGATGAGGCGTCACCTCACAGGTGACTCGCGCGCCCTTGATCCGCATGGCGCGAATCAGGTCAAGCGACTCAGCAGTCGAAACGTGAGCGATATGCACCGCGGCGTTGGCTTCCAGAGCGATGGTCAGGTCGCGGCGAATCCGCTCGCTCTCGGCCTCATCGGAATATCCGATGACGCCCAGGCGCCGGGAAGCGTCGCCCGCATTCACCGCGCCGTTGCACGAGAGGCTGCGATCCTCTTCGTGCAGAGAGATCGCAAAGCCGAGCCGATTCGCCCGCTCGAGTGCACGCTTCAGCAGTCGGGAATCATCGACGGGGATGCCGTCGTCGGAAAAGAGCTGCGCGCCCGCCTCGGCCATCGCCTCGAAATCCACCGTCTCGGCGCCGGCGAGCGCTTTTGATACTGCGGAAACAGGAACTAGAGTCGCCGCATGAATCGCGCGCGACCGATCGATCATGTAGCGTGTAATTTCCGGGCGATCGTTGACCGGAGATGTGTTGGCCATCGCGGCGACCGTCGTGAATCCTCCCGCCGCGGCCGCTCTGAGACCGGTCGAGATGGTCTCCTTCTCAGGAAATCCGGGATCGCGAAGATGGACATGGACGTCTATCAGCCCCGGCGCTATCCAAAGACCTCGCGCGTCCACGCTCCGAGCGCCTTCGGGCGCTGGAAGCTGCGGCTCAACAGCGGAGACCCGGCCATCACGGAGCAGCACGTCAAATACACCGTCGCGATTGCTGGCGGGATCGATTACGCGGCCGAATTTCAGAAGAAACTGTTTCACCGCGTCGCTTCAGACTCCCGCATCGGCTCGACCATCGAGTAGAGCATCACACGATCCTGCGCCTTGCCCGTCGCACCTGCTCCAGGAGCTGCCAGGCGGACCTGCACCCGCTCGGTACGCGAAGTCGGAATATTCTTGCCGACGTAGTTCGGACGAATCGGCAGCGCCCGATGGCCACGATCGATGAGCACAGCGAGCTTGACCGCGCCGGGCCGGCCGATTTGCCAAAGCATCGTCATCGCGCGCTGCACGGTCCATCCGCTGTTGATCACGTCATCAACGATGACGATGGTACGGCCCTCGGCGCTGAACTCCTCGCTGCCGTCGAGCGGCCGAATTGGATCGGCGGCGCTATAAACGTCCACGGCGGCGCACGGCGGATGAACTCCAGTCTTCTTCTCGATGAGCGCGCGGAGTCGCATCGCGAGCAGCCCGCCGTGGCTTACGACGCCGACGAGCGTGACATCGGCCAGGTCGGGAATGTCCGCGACGATCTGATCGGCGAGAGACTCGACCGCTTGCGAAACTTCGCCGCCCTTCAGGATCTCGCGCTGCGGTCCGCGCTTGTACGGCTCGTAGCCATGCTCCTCGGCCTGCTTGACACTGTCGAAGACCGCGAGCGAACCGTCGGCGATCCATTGCCGGACGAAGCCATGCATCGATTCGTCGAACTTGTAGTAGCGATGTGATCGCGTGTGGCCGACGAACTCGGCGCTGAGTTCGCGCTCGCAGTAGTCGCAGCGCAGGTTGAACCGGTTCGGATCGACGCTGCGGGCCGCGCGAAACCGCGGCCGGAGATAGAGACCCTCGAAGCGCGTGATGCAATTGGAGTTCACACATCGGGGCGCAGTTTCGGCACGGAAGCGAACCGCGCCTTCGGCGGGAGTTACGAGGCGCACGTCCTTGCCTGCGGTCTCTTCGATCATCCAGGCGATCAGCGCCATCCGCACCGGCACGCCGGCCGCGGCCTGCTGGAAGTAAATAGCGCGCGGATCTTCGTCGAGCTCGTACGCGAGTTCGTTGGTGCGCGGCAACGGATGCATCACAACGGCTTCCTGCGTGCGGTGCGTCTTGAGCGCACGCGCGTCGAAGCGGACGTAATTCTCGGCGGGCGATTCCTTGCTGCCGAGACGTTCCTTCTGAAGGCGCGTGACGTAGAAGGCATCGAGTGCGGCAGGAGGCTCGGCTGCGGGTGCTCGTTCGCCGGCAGCACCGCCCGCGAACAGCGCCATCTGATGCGGAGCGCTGGGCGTCAGGTAGAGCGCATCGAGCCCGCCGGCGAGAGACTTCAGCTCGTCCATCGTGACGGTCGAAAAACTGTAGCTGCGCTCGGCAGCGAGCCGATCGAGAACGTACTCGGGGACATTCATGCCGGCAGTAGGCACGGCGACGATATTCGCGCCGAAGCGGGCGAGCGCGTAAATCAACGAATGAACAGTGCGCCCGTACTTGAGGTCGCCGCAGAGCGCGACCGTGAGGCCTTTCAAGTAGCCCTTCTTTTTCTTCAGGATGTAGAGGTCACAGAGCGTCTGCGTCGGATGCTCGCGGCTGCCGTCGCCCGCGTTGATTATCGGGCACGTCGCGTATTCGGCGGCAACGCGCGCCGCGCCGTCTTGCGGATGGCGCAGCACAATTACGTCGGCGTAGTTGCTGACGACGCGCACCGTGTCGGCAAGGCTCTCGCCCTTCGCCGCCGAGCTCGCCTGCATGTCCGCCGAGCTGATGACCGCGCCGCCGAGCCGATGCATCGCGGATTCGAAACTGAGTCGCGTGCGCGTCGAAGGCTCATAGAAGAGCGTGGACATCACGAGGTTGTGAGCGCTGGTTAGAGACTTGCCCTGCTCAAGACTGCGCTCGAGTTCCTCGGCGATCGTGAAGATGCGCTCGATCTCAGCGGTCGAGAGATCCTCGATCGAGACCACGTCGAGTTTCTTGAGGCGGGGCATGTTACCTACGCTCCCCCAGCACGACCGCATCCGCGCCGTCGACTTCGGAAAGCCGCACGTAAACGCGCTGGCCGCGCGGCGCTGGGATGTTCTTGCCGACATAGTCTGCTCGAATCGGGAGTTCGTGCTCGCCTCGATCGACCAGCACCGCGAGCTGAATCGACTCGGCACGGCCAAGATCTGAAAGCGCGTCGATGGCGGCGCGCACGGTGCGGCCGGTGTAGAGGACGTCATCTACCAGCACGACGGTCTTGCCATCGAAGCTGAACGGAATGTCGCGTCCGAGGATGCGCGGATCTCCGGGCGTGCCGCGGCCATCGTCGCGATACGACGAGATGTCGAGCGTGCCGACCGGGATTTCGCCTTTGCCATGCTCGCGCAGCTCGGCGGCGATACGCTCGGCGAGGTTGGCGCCGCGCCGCACGATTCCGACCAGGACCACGCCGTCGGCGCCGTTGTTACGCTCAGAGATTTCGAGCGCGATGCGCTTGATCGAGCGCGCGACTTGGGCGGCATCGAGCGCGATTTCGCGTTTGCCGTTCATCGTCGCGCCCGAAAAAAAACCTGGCCGCGCGTGCGGCCAGGCAGATTGTTAACTTTGTTAATCATGTTCACCTTCTCACCATCTCGTGATGAGTTAAAGGCAACTCTAAATCTACAGTCAGACCCTGGGCCGCGCAAGCAACCCTGGGCTTGAAGCTACGATCTTTGCACAGGATCAGCCGGCACGTTTGCGTTCCAACTTGCGAAGACGCTGGTCCTGGTCGCGGGTCTGAATCGTGATGCGATCGTCGAAGCGCTCGAACTTGCGCGCCAGATCGGCGAGGGCCTTGCTGGTCTGTTTCAGTTCGGCACTCAGTTTCTTGGACGATGTTTCCGCCGCCGACGCGATCTCCCGTTTGATAACCTTGGTCGTGTCGGCGAGTTCCGCATGCAGCGCAGCGCCATCGCGATCGCCCGACGAGCTTCGTCCATCGGAAGCCGCAACATCTGATTGCAGCACCGCGAGGCCATCGCGGAACTCGACGCGCGCCTTGCCGAGAGCCTCGCCGATACGAACAATTTCCGCGCCCAAGTCCTCGCGCACTATCGCGACGCCGCGGCGACTCTCCGCAATTTGCTCGGAGAGGAATCGAACCTGGCCGCCCACCTCGGCGAACTGGCCAAACAGCTCGTCGCGGAGCGCATCGACACGGCCGCCGAAGCCGGTGACCGCTTCGACCACGAGCTCGAAACGCGCGCTGAGTTCTTCGAGGATTGCTCCGATCCTGGTTACCGCCTCGTCAGCCACGTGCCCTCCTGGATGCTAGTGCACGATCATCCCGAACCTGCTCCAGCGAATCGGGATGAGACTGGTGCCGTCGCTGTCCCATGACCAGTAGATGATCATGGCGCGGCCTTCAACCTGATCGTCATCGACGAATCCCCAGAAGCGGCTGTCGTAGCTGCGGTCGCGATTGTCACCCATCATGAAGAGCTTGCCGGGTGGGACGGTCACCGGGCCGAAATTGTCGCGCGGCGCGACCTCGGAGCGATCCTGCGGCGCGACTTCGAGGTGGGCGTGGGGATCGTCCATCGGCTTGCCATTGAGCCACACGGCGCCGTTTTTGACTTCGACCGTGTCGCCGGCGACGCCGATCACTCGCTTGATGAAATCCTTGGTGGAATCAGGCGGAAAAACGAAGACGACAACGTCGCCGCGATGCACCGGCTCGAGGCGAAAGAGATACTTGCCGTATGGCAGGCCGGGAATCTGCACGCCGAAGATCGAGTCGGGCATGCGAAGCCCGTAGATCAGCTTGTTCACTAAGATGTGGTCGCCCACCAGCAACGTTGGTTCCATCGAGCCGGACGGAATCTTGTATGCCTGAACGAGGAAGGTGCGGATGATGATCGCGAGTATCAGCGCGATCCCCATCGCCTCGCCGTATTCGCGAATGACCGACTTCTGCGGCGGCGGCGTGCCCGGACGCGGCTCGGCGCCGGGCGAGCGGCTCTTCATCAGGTCGCGCGCTGGTTGAGCCATCGGGCTATTCTCCCACCTTGAGAAGCGCGAGGAACGCTTCCTGCGGAATTTCGACGCGCCCGACCTGTTTCATCCGTTTCTTGCCTTCTTTCTGCTTCTCGAGAAGCTTGCGCTTGCGCGTGATGTCTCCACCATAGCACTTGGCGGTGACGTTTTTGCGCAGCGCCTTAACCGACTCACGGGCGATGATGCGCGAGCCAATCGAAGCCTGGATTGCGACCTCGAACATCTGGCGTGGGATCAATTGGCGCATCTTCTCGCATA
>JASHQJ010000268.1 GCA_030037595.1 Candidatus Binataceae bacterium | reverse complement strand
AGCAGCGAGTCCGGATCGATTTTATTGGCGAGCGTGGGCTGCGGGGAAGCGCCGCCATCCACCCCGCCGCTTGCTCCACCGGCGCTGCCGAACGAGGCTGGCGCCGCGATCGGATCAGACTGCGCTGATTCGGTTTGCCGCCGGACGCGCCGCGTGTCGCGATTGTAAGTCCAGATGTCATCGAGCCTGTTATCATTGATGTAGCGATAGCGGACAAACCCATAGCCATTCATCGTGGACGGCTCGAGGTAAGGAAACAGTCCGAAGCGCGCGCGTACTCCGCTCGCGAGCGCATCCGGATCGGTCGGCGTCGGTGGAACTTCGACGCGGCCGACGTTGTTGTAGAAAGCCATGTGACCCACGAGCAGGCGATCGATCGAATGGCCGTCGGGTCCATAGGTATCCAGTTCCGGGTAGCGAAGGTCAGCGTCATCCGAGTACATCGGGCGGTACTCGTAGTTCCAGATCAGCTTCGTTGCTAACTGCGGGTCATTCGAATCCAGCAGCGGAAAGGGCAGGCCCGCGACCTAGCCGCTGACTTGCCCATCGGCGCCGAGCGAGCACTGCGGCGAGTATTTCTCGGTCGCGACGCGGTAAGGCGGCGGCCAGTCGAGATGCGAGGAAGGCACGATCTTCACCTGCATCCCACGTTGCACTAACACGTAGTTTCCCGGGCTCAGGTAGGCTTGTACGGCAGGATAGTTGTCAGAGCCGATTATTTCGCCGGGACGGATAGTATCGCGTGCACTTACCGTGTCCACCTGAGTTGTGGTCGTAGTCGTGGGGACGGTCTGCGCGTTGGCCGCCAGTGGAAGGAGCGAAGCTAAACCGAGAACCGCGATCGATTGTAAAACTTTCCATCTATACATTTTTTTCTCACCCGCGAGCTTGCCGGATCCGCCCGTTGCCAAGAGAACTTCAGCGAAGTTGACCTACAAGCAATCGTTAGACCGGCGGTGCATGGGTATTGGATGCGGCGGCAAGACGCAGGTTTGCCGGTCGCCCCACTCTTCGTGGGCGCGGATTAGTAAGTGATATGAGCTTGATTTAACCCAGAATCAGGATGTCGCGGCGTATGCATTCTCCGCGGCTGCCAATGCTCTTCCGCGCGCGAATTCGTAACCCATAGCAGCGAGGATTTGCTCGAGCGCTGCAAGCAATAGAAACACGTTGCCTCGCTGCGAACTCTCACCGATAAGTCCAACGCGCCACACCTTACCCTTCAAAGGACCCAATCCTGCCGCAATCTCGATGTTGAACATCCGCAAAAGATCGGCGCGTACCTTCGCTTCATCGATTCCCGCGGGAACGCCGACTGTCGTGAGCTGCGGCAGCCGATAGCCCTCCTGCGCTGCCAGCTTGAGCCCCATCGCGCCGAGACCCGCATGCAATGCCGCGGCGTTCACGCGATGTCGCGCCCATCGTGCTTCGAGTCCTTCTTCGAGAATGACGCGGAGCGCTTCGTATAGCGCATAGTTCATCGTGATCGGCGCCGTGTGATGGTAAACGCGGTCGGAACCCCAGTAGCTGGCGATCATGCCGACATCGAGGTACCACGACTTGCACTTCGACTTGCGCGTGCGAATCACGTCGATCGCGCGCGCGCTGAATGTCGTGGGAGCGAGTCCCGGCGGCGCGCTGAGACCCTTCTGCGTGCAGCTATAGCTCGCGTCCACCTTCCACTTATCGATTTCGACCGGCCCGCACGCGAGCGACGTCACCGTGTCGAGCATCATCAACGCTCCGGCGCGATACGCAAGATCGGAGATCTCCTCGACCGGCTGCTGCACGCCCGTCGAAGTCTCCGCGTGCACGATCGCGACGAGCTTTGGCTTGCTCGCGCGCTTGAGCGCGGCGCCGATCTGCGCCGGTTCGATGATCCTGCCCCACTCCGCTTCGACCTTGATTACTTTCGCGCCGAGCCGCTCCGCCGAATCCGCGATTCGGGTGCCGAACACGCCGTTGACGCCGACGATCGCTTGGTCACCGTCTTCGAGCAGGTTCGCGAGAATCGCATCCATCCCCGCCGATCCCGTGCCCGATACCGGAAAGGTGATCTCGTTGCTGGTGCGGAACACCGCACGCAGCATCCGCTTGATGTCTTCCATCACCTTGATGAATTCCGGATCGAGATGGCCGACGACCGGCGATTGCATCGCCTTCATCACGCGCGGGTTGACGTTGCATGGGCCGGGGCCGAGCAGGATTCGCGCGGCGGGCTTGAGCTCTGGAAATGTCTCTGCCAACGATAGGCTCCCTCTGCCCGCACGGGCGGTTGAGTCGCGCGTATCGGGCGGAAATTGAACCCTGCTATTATGAACCCGCAGGGCGCGCGGGAAAACCTGAACCGTGGCGCGCTCGCAACTCAAAGGATCGGGAATGACGGCTTCGATCGATCGCAACCTTGTGGATGAACTCACCGCAATTGTCGGTGCGGAGGGAATTATCTCGCGCGCGACCGAGCTCAAGGTTTACGAGTGCGATGGATGGACGGTCGAGAAGTCCGCGCCGGACATCCTCGTGCTGCCGCGCTCGACCGATCAGGTGAGCAGCGTGCTGCGAGTGCTCGATCGGAAGGGAGTCGCGTTCGTTCCGCGCGGCGCGGGCACGGGTCTTTCCGGCGGAGCGTTGCCGCTCAACGCGCCGGTGATGATCTGCACGTCGCGCATGAACCGGATTCTCGCGATCGACTACGCTGGTCGGCGCGTCGAGGTCGAAAGCGGCGCCGTCAACCTTCATGTCACTAACGCGGTGAAGGCGATGGGTTTCTTTTACGCCCCCGATCCGTCGTCACAGATGGCGTGCACCATCGGCGGCAACGTCGCGGAGAACTCTGGCGGACCGCACACGCTCAAGTACGGCGTCACGACCAATCACGTGCTCGGACTCGAGCTGGTATTACCCGATGGTGAAGTGGTCGAGCTCGGCGGCGCGGTCGAGGAGCGATGCGGCTACGACCTGGTGGGCGCGGTCGTCGGCTCTGAGGGCACCTGCGGCATCGTCACGCGCGCGACGCTCCGCCTAATGCGCGAACCCGAGGGTCATCGCACCTTTCTCGCGACCTTCGCGGACGTCGAAAGCGCGACGCGCGCCGTTTCGAACATCATCGCGAGCGGCATCGTGCCCGGCGCAATCGAGATGATGGACAAGCTTATCCTGCGCGCGGTTGACGACGCATTTCATGTCGGCTTCGACAAGGACGCTGGAGCCGTGCTCATCATCGAGCTCGACGGACTCGAAGTCGGATTCGCTGAATGCTCCGCGCGTGTAACCGAGATAGTTCGCTCCGCCGGCGCGCAGGACGTGAAGCTCGCGCGCGATGAAGCCGAACGGCAACTGTTGTGGAAGGCACGCAAGCGCGCGTTCGGCGCGGTTGGCCGCCTCGCACCCAACTACTGCACGCAGGACGGCGTCGTGCCGCGCACGCGGTTACCGGACATCCTGCGGGTGATCGGTCAGGTGAGTGAGCGCTACCAGCTCAGCATCGGCAACGTGTTCCACGCAGGTGACGGCAACCTGCACCCGATTATTCTTTACGACGAGCGGGAAGCGGGGCAGGTCGAGCGCGCGCTCGGCGCGGGGCGCGACATCCTGAAGGCGTGCGTCGAGATGGGCGGCTCGCTCACCGGAGAGCATGGAATCGGCGCCGAGAAGATGGGCGAGATGCCGCTGATGTTCTCGCCTGACGATCTGCGCGCGATGACTGAGCTGCGCCATGTGTTCGATCCGCACGAACGGGCGAATCCAGGCAAAATCATCCCGCGGCCCGGGGCCTGCGTAGAAGTCGCCGCGCCGCGCCGCCAGGTTCCAATCTGAGCGCCGACGAAAACGCCGTGGAAGAAACTTCGATCAGCAAGGCCGCCGCGCGTGCCGCGGCACTGCTCGGCAACGATCGCGTTCGGCCACCAGCATCAACCGAGCGTCGCGTGGCCGCGGCGATCGTCGAACCCGCGAACTCAGCCGAGATCGCGGAGCTGGTAAAGATGTGCGAGGCGGAGAATATCGCACTCGGGCCAATCGGCGCGGCGCGAACACTTACGCAGATCAGGCGTACTCCCGTTGCGCTTGGAGTCTCGCTGAAGCGCTTGAACCGAATCATCGCACACGAGCCTGACGATTTGACCGTCATCGCCGAGGCGGGAATCACGGTTGGAGCGCTGAACGAGGAACTCGCGAAGTCGCGACAACGGCTGCCCGTCGATCCTTGTCAACCAGACGTCACGAGTCTTGGAGCCCTGGTTGCCGCGGCGCACGCGGGTCCGCTTCGGCTCTCAGAGGGAACGGCGCGCGATCTTCTGATCGGAATCGAATTCGTCGGACACGGCGGGCGCGCAATTCATGGCGGCGGCCGGGTGGTCAAGAACGTCGCAGGCTACGATCTGATGAAAGTGATGGGCGGCTCGTTCGGCACGCTCGGAGTGATCACTCAGGCGATCTTCAAGGTGCGGCCGATTCCTGAGGAATATGCGCTCGCAATCGTTTCGCATAACCGCGCCGATGATGCGTTCGCAGGCGCGGCGCGGCTCCTCGACGCGTTACCGCTGAGCCATCTCGTAGTTGTAAGTCCATCGTTTGCGAGTCGCTTCGGCGCCCCGGGGCAGTTCGCGGTGATCGCGGGATTCTCGGGCAGCGCCGCCGAGATCGGCTACCAGGCCGAGAAGATCCTGCAGCTCGCAAACGATCGCGGCGCGATTTTCGACGACGACGAAGCCGCCGCGCACTACGCTATCCTGCGCGACCTCGATTTCGCCGCGCGTCCGTTGAGCGCGCGCTTCGCGGTGATGCCCGCTGAGCTCCATGCCGCGCTCGACGGAGTCGCGGGCGATTACCGCGCGCACGTGGGAAACGGCGTCGCCGAGATCGCAATCGAGACAGAGCAGTCAATCGATTCGGCGCGCAAGATAGTTGCTGATTGGCGCGATCAGGCACATCGCGCGCGCGGATACCTAAATCTCATTGCTGCGTCCGAACAGATTCGCGATGCGCTGCAATTCTTCGATATGCCCAATGATGGCGCATTGAAAGTGATGCGCCGCCTTAAGCAGGCGCTCGATCCAGCCGGAATCTTCAACCCGGGTTGCTTCGTCGGAGACCTCTGATGAGCGAGCAGCATGTAGCCGCCGCTCGCCGCGACGTCACCGACTACGAGCTGCTGTTCGACTGTGTTCATTGCGGGCTTTGCGCCGAGGCGTGTCCGACTTACGTTGCGACGCGGCGCGAGATGGATTCGCCGCGCGGCCGCATTTACCTGATGAAGGCGCTGGCTGAGGGCCGCATCGAGCTCGACGCCGACGCGGCGCGCCATCTCGATCTGTGTCTCGGATGCCGCGGCTGTGAAACTGCGTGTCCCTCGGGCGTCAAGTACGGGCGGCTCATCGAGGGCGCGCGCGTGTTCGTCGAGCGCGACTATCGGCGCGGCACGTTCGATAAGTTACGCCGCGCTGCGGTCAGCGCCGTGTTTCCATATCCGTCGCGGCTGCGCGCCTTGCTTATGCCGCTGCGAATCATGGATCGGCTCGGCTTGCGGAACGCGGTGCGCGTGATGCTTCCTTCGGCGGCTCGCCAATGGCTCGACCTGTTGCCGCGCGATGGCACGAATTCAGCGGAGACGCGGTGGCCAGCTCCTGGAGCCATTGCGGAAGATGCACCGACGGTCGTTGTGCATCACGGATGCGTCGCGCAGGTTCTTGCCGATTCGGAAAACATCAACAGCGAAGGATTGCTTGCGGCGGCGGGGTATCACGTCCTCAGAATGGCGGTGACCGAATGCTGCGGAGCGCTCGATCTTCATGCCGGCAACCGCCAGCGCGCCCGCGAGTTTGCACGCGCCAACGTGCTCGCACTATCGAAGCTGAATCCCGACGCGATCATCTCCGCCGCTTCGGGATGTTCGACGACGATCGCCGAGTACGGCGAAATCCTGGAAGATGATGCGCTTGCGCACGAAGCCGAAGCGATCGCGTCGAAGGTCAAGGATCTCAGTTCGCTTCTTCTCCAACGGCCGCTTCAGTTTCCCGCGCGATTCGAATGCGTCGCGACCTACCACGACGCGTGCCATCTCGCACACGGCCTCGGCGTCCGCGAAGGCCCGCGCGCGCTTCTTAGATCGATACCGGGTCTTAAGCTGGTCGAGATGGAGCAATCCGATCTCTGCTGCGGATCGGCGGGGAGCTACAACCTGACCGAGCCTGCGATGGCGCGCGAGTTGGCACGGCGCAAAGGTGACAATATCGTCGCGACCGGAGCGCAATACGTTGTACTGGCGAATCCGGGCTGCGAGTTTCAGATCGCGGCGGAATTGCAGCGGCGCGGTTCGAGCATGCGCGTGATGCACCTCGCGGATTTCCTCGCGCTCGCGATGACCGGCGGCGCGAATCAAACCCAATGAACGAACTGCTCGAGGTAAAGCTCTACTTCGCGTACACCAGTCCGTTCTCATATCTTGCGATGGCGCCGGCGTACGACCTCGAGCGGACGCATCGCGTGCACGTCCGCTTCATTGCCCACGGCATAAATATTCGCAAGGTATACGGACCGCTCGACAACACTGAGGCCGACCGGCGGAAGATTCGCTACCTCTATCTCGACGCGCGCCGGATTGCCAAGGAACGCGGGCTCACGATTTACCCGCCGAAAAAGATTTTCAGCGCGCGGCTCGCGTTTTATGGCGGTCTCTTGGCCGAGAAGCACTCGCGGTTCAGGCCCTATTCGGAGCGCCTGTTCGAGCGATTCTGGAAGCACGAGCTCGATGTCGAGGATCGTGTCGCGATTGCGGGAATCGTGCGCGAGGTCGGCCTCGATGAGAAGGAATTCATCCGCTACGCCGACGCCGATGCGCGCGCGGACCTCGATGCGTGCTTCGCAGAGGCGGACCGCGACGAGATCTTCGGCGTGCCGACGTTTGTCGTCGAGGGCGAGCCGTTCTGGGGCGAGGATCGTATCGAGTGGGTGATCAAGAAACTCGATGCGATGGGCCTGGGACGCTGAGTGACGCTCAGGCTTGCGCGATCGGAATGAACTTCGGCTGTGAACGGACGCGCTCGAGCCAGTGCCGGATTGAAGGATACTTCGCGAGGTCGAAGCCGCCTTCGTCGGCGACGTGCGTGTAGGCGAACAGCGCAATGTCCGCGATCGTGTAGCGCGAGGCAGCGAACCATTCATGCGACTTGAGATGCTCTTCCATCACGCCGAGCGCCTCATAACCGCGCTGCACGATCATGCCCTTCAACGCTACCCGCGGATCCTGCACGTGTGGATGCATCGCGAAGAAGCGCGCGACCGCGATGTAGGGTTCGTGGCTGTATTGCTCGAAGCATAGCCACTGCATCATGCGCGCGCGTTCGAATATATCCGCGGGCATCATCGGCGTGCCCTCGGCGAAGTACCAGCAAATCGCGTTAGACTCGAAGAGCAGCCGTCCGTCATCCAATTCGATCGCCGGAATCCGGCCGTTTGGAAATTTCGCGAGAAATTCTTTTGTCCGCGTCTCGCCCTTGGTGATATCGAGCTCGACGCGCTTGAACGCGATGCCGAGCTGCGACAGCAGCAGGCGAACCTTGTAGCCATTGCCGGACGGCAGATAGTCGTAGAGGGTGATCATGTTTTGCGCCCTGAAAGCATCGCTGCTCGGCGAGGCGCGGCGACCTAGCCGAATCTGCGCGTCAGCCAAGCCAACAGATCGTTGAAGACTTCGGCGCGATTGATTTCATTGAGCATCTCGTGACGCCCGCCCGGGTAATACTTTTCGACGACATCCGTGAGGCCGGCGGCGCGATAGCGCGCCGCTAGCGGGCGCAACGCCTCGAGATGTTGATTCACGGGATCCTGGTCGCCGGCAAAGATATAGATCGGCAAATCCTTGCGGATACGCACAAGTTCGCTCGGAACTGCAGTGCGGAGCATCGATTCCGCCATCGCGCGCATTCCTTCGGCGTTGAGCCCGAACCCGCACGCCGGATCCGCGATGTATTTGTCCACTTCGACGCTGTCGCGGCTCAGCCAGTCAAATGGCGTGCGCGCCGGCTCAAAGTCGGCGTTCAGCGAAGTAAGATCGCCGCGTCGCGACGTATCTACCGCGATTCCGACGGCGGCTCGCGAGCCGCTTAAGCTCGCGCCTGCGATCAGATCGCTGTAATCGAGCAGGTAATGCTGAGCCGCGAACGATCCCATGCTGTGACCGAGCAAGATCAGCGGCAGGCCTGGATGGTTCGTGCGCGCATGCCGGGAGAGCGCGGACATGTCCTTAACGAGCCCGTTCCATCCGCCGCTGCCGAGGTCGCCATTATGCTCCGCGCCGTCCGCGGTGCGGCCGTGGCCGCGATGATCGTTGGCATAGACGTGATATCCGGCCGCGTTCAGAAATTCGGCGAGACGCTCGTAGCGCAACGCATGCTCGCCCATCCCGTGCGATATCTGCACAACGCCAACAACCTTCTCGCGCGTCGCCGGCCATCGATAGCACGCGATACTGAGATCATCTGCACTCGTGAGATTGAAATCCTGGCGATTCATCGGTTTTGCCCGATCGGTCTTACCGGCTCTGGAAGCCACCGCGATTGCCGGCGGCCATTGTATCGTGAGAGCGACTAGAGCTCGGGGCTCGCGGGCAGAAACGTCTCGCCCATCAGGTACGCGTCACAAGCGCGCGCCGCTTCGCGCCCTTCCCAGATCGCCCACACCACGAGAGACTGGCCGCGGCGAGAATCGCCCGCCGCGAATACGCCAGGTACGCTGGTCGCGTAATTCTGGCACTCGATGTTGCTTCGCGGGTCGAGCTTCAGCCCCAGCTCCGAAATAATTCCATCGGGCTCCGGTCCGAGAAATCCAAGCGCGAGCAGCACGAGCTCACATTCGATCTCGAATTCGGTGCCGGGAATTTCTTCCATCACCATCCGCCCGCCGTCGTGCTTCCAGTTGAGGCGCACGCCGATGAGCTTTTTCACTTGGCCGTTCTCGCCTTCGAAGCGCTTGGTGTTGATGCTCCAGTCGCGCATCACCCCTTCTTCGTGCGAGCTCGACGAGCGCAGGATCATCGGCCAGTCCGGCCAAGGCATCTCGACCGTGCGTTTCTCCGGCGGCATCGGAAGCAACTCGAACTGGTGCACGCCGATCGCGCCCTGCCGATTCGACGTGCCGAGGCAGTCGGAGCCGGTGTCGCCGCCGCCGAGAATCACGACGCGTTTGCCGGTCGCGAGGATATCCTTCGACAAGTCGAGCGTATCGCCGAAGTTGCGCTTGTTCTGCTGCGGCAAGAACTCCATCGCGAAGTGGACGCCCGCGAGCTCGCGGCCCGGAATCGGCAGATCGCGCGGCTTGGTCGCGCCCATCGTGAGTACAATCGCATGGTGCTTCGCGCGCAGTTCATCGGCGCGGATATCGAAGCCGACGCGGCAACTCGTAACGAACTCGACGCCCTCGGCCTTCATCTGCTCGACGCGGCGGTTGACGATCCACTTTTCGAGCTTGAAATCGGGAATGCCGTAGGTGAGCAATCCGCCCGGGCGATCGGCGCGCTCGTAGAGCGTCACCGCGTGACCGGCGCGCGCCAACTGTTGCGCGCATGCGAGGCCAGCCGGTCCCGAGCCGACGACTGCGACGCTCTTGCCCGATTTGTGGGCGGCGGGCTGTGGCGCGACCCATCCAGCGGCGAAGGCATGATCGATGATGTTCTTCTCGATCAGTTTGATCGTGACAGGGTCGTTATTGATGTTGAGAACACAGGCTTCCTCGCATGGCGCGGGGCAAACGCGGCCGGTGAAATCGGGGAAGTTGTTGGTCGAGTGCAGCCGATCGATCGCGTCGCGCCATCGGCCGCGGTAGATGAGATCGTTCCAGTCGGGGATTATGTTGCCGAGCGGACAGCCCTTGTGGCAGAAGGGGATGCCGCAATCCATGCAACGCGCACCCTGCTCGCGTAGTTTTTCCTCGGGCAGCTTGAGATCGAATTCGCGCCAGTCCTTGAGGCGTTCAGCCACGGGACGCCGCGACGGCGTCTCGCGCTTGATCTCCATGAAGCCCGTGATCTTTCCCATCTAGCGTTCCGCTCCGAACCGCCCGATTACTCCTAGACCGCGGCGAGCCGCGCGAGGTCGTTGTTCATGTTGAGATGCTGGCGCTCGAGCACCATGCGGTACTCAGTCGGCAGCACTTTGACGAATTTCTGAGCCGCGCGATCCCAGTCGGCGAGCAGGCGCTCGGCAACGGCACTCTCGGTGTATTGATGATGACGCACGACGAGAGCGTGGAGCTGCTTCAATTCATCGGCGTCGGCGACGGGACCAAGCTCGACCATTCCGGTGTTGCACTTCGACGCGAACGATCCATCCTCGTCGAGCACGTAGGCGACGCCGCCGCTCATGCCGGCCGCGAAGTTGCGCCCGGTCTTGCCGAGCACGACGACGAGCCCACGCGTCATGTATTCGCATCCGTGATCGCCGACGCCCTCGACGACGGCGTGCGCACCGCTGTTCCGCACCGCGAATCGCTCACCGGCGACGCCGCGGAAGAACGCCTCGCCGCCAGTCGCTCCATAAAGCGCGACGTTACCGATGACGATGTTCTCCTCGGCCTTGAAAGTCGCCGTTCTCGGCGGACGTACCGCGATGAATCCACCCGAGAGACCCTTGGCGCAGTAGTCGTTCGCGTCGCCCTCGAGGAAGATCGCGATCCCTGGCGCGAGCCATGCGCCGAGGCTCTGGCCCGCCGAACCCTTCAGATGAATCTGAACCGTGTAGGGCGGCAGACCTTCAGCGTGATAGCGGCGCGAGACTTCCGCTGAGAGCATCGTGCCGACGGTCCGATTGATGTTGCGAATGGGCAGGTTGATCTCGACGGGCTTCCGATGCTCGAGCGCGTCGGCGGCGAGCTTGATAATTGTGTTGTCGAGCGCTTTGTCCAGGCCGTGGTCCTGCTTCTCGACGCAGTGAAGCGGCTCGTCGGGGCCAACGTCGGGCTTGTGCAGAATTTTCGCGAGGTCAACGTTGCGCGCCTTCCAGTGCTCGATCGCGGCGTTGGCGTCGAGCCGCTCGACGTGACCGATCATGTCATCAAGCTTGCGGTAACCGAGCTGCGCCATGTATTCGCGGAGCTCATCGGCAATGAACATCATGAAGTTCACGACGTGCTCTGGCCGGCCCTCGAATTTCTTTCGCAGCTCCGGATCCTGCGTCGCGATTCCGACCGGGCAGGTATTGAGGTGGCAGACGCGCATCATGATGCATCCCGAGGCAACCAGAGCCGCGCTCGCGAAGCCGAATTCCTCCGCACCGAGAAGCGCCGCGATCGCGACGTCTCGTCCAGTCTTCAACTGGCCGTCGGTCTCGACGTGGATGCGCCCGCGGAGCCCGTTCAGCACGAGCACCTGCTGCGTCTCGGCCAGGCCGAGTTCCCAGGGGATGCCCGCGTGCTTAATCGACTGCAGCGGCGATGCGCCCGTGCCGCCGTCGTAGCCACTAATGAGGACGACGTCGGCCTTGGCCTTCGCCACACCGGCCGCGACTGTGCCGACACCGACCTCGGCTACGAGCTTCACGCTGATGCGCGCGCGGTTGTTCGAGTTCTTCAGGTCGTGAATCAACTGCGCGAGGTCTTCGATCGAATAGATGTCGTGATGCGGCGGCGGCGAGATAAGCCCGACGCCGGGCGTCGAGTAGCGGATCTTGGCGATGAACTCGTCAACTTTGTGTCCCGGAAGCTGGCCGCCTTCGCCGGGCTTGGCTCCCTGAGCCATCTTGATCTGCAATTCGTCGGCGTTTACCAGGTAGTGGCTCGTCACACCGAAGCGCGCAGACGCGACCTGCTTGATTGCGCTGCGCCGCCAATCGCCGTTGGGATCGGGGACGAAGCGCACGGGATCCTCACCGCCCTCGCCGGTGTTGCTCTTGCCGCCTATGCGGTTCATCGCAATCGCGAGGTTCTCGTGCGCTTCCTTGCTGATCGAGCCGAATGACATCGCACCGGTCTTGAAGCGCTTGACGATTTCGCTCGCGGGCTCGACTTCTTCGAGCGGCACCGGTTCGCGATTGAACTTGAAATTCAGAAGGCCGCGGAGCGTCGCGAGGTTGCGGCTCGTGTCGTCGACTATCCGCGTGTACTCCTTGAACACGCGGTAGTTGCCCGAACGCACCGAATGCTGGAGCTTCGCGATCGTGTTCGGGTTGTACATGTGATGCTCGCCGCGCCGGCGCCACTGGTATTGGCCACCGACATCCAGCTCGCCGTCGAGATTCGGCATCACGTGGAACGCATAATGATGACGCGCCGCGGTTTCCCTGTGGATCGCGTCGAGGCCGACGCCGCCGATGCGCGACGCAGTCCAGGTGAAGTACTTGTCGATGACTTCCTGGCTGAGTCCGATTGCTTCGAAAATCTGTGCGCCGCGATAGCTCTGGAGGGTCGAGACGCCCATCTTCGACGCGACTTTGATCAGGCTCTTGGTGACGGCCTTGATGAAGTGCTCGACCGAGGTCTCGAGATCGATGTCCTTCAGGCGGCCGTCGCGAATCATTCCCGCCATCGTGGAGAACGCGACGTAAGGATTGACCGCGCCCGCGCCGTAGCCGATCAGCAGGCAGAAGTGCATCGCCTCGCGTGGCTCGCCCGACTCGACGACCAGGCCCACGCGCGTGCGGGTGCCCTCACCAATCAGATGATGATGCACCGCGCCCGTCGCAAGCAGGCTCGGGATGGCGGCATACTCAGCGTTCACGCCTCGGTCAGAGAGCACGATGATCGTGTAACCGTCCTCGATCGCGCGCGACGCGCGCGCACACAAGTCGTCGAGCGCGGAGCGCAGTGCGCTCTCGCCGCCCGCGACGTTGTACAACGTCGCGAGCGTGATTGTCTTCAGGCCCGGTCGGTTGAGCCGCTTGATTCTCTCCAGCTCTTCGTTGGTGAGCACCGGCTGCTTCAGCATCAGCTGGCGGCAATGCGCGGGCGATTCCTCGAACAGGTTCTGCTCGGCGCCGATCGTGGTCCACGCCGACGTGACGATTTCCTCGCGGATCGGGTCAATCGGCGGATTCGTGACCTGCGCGAATAGCTGCTTGAAATAGTTGAAGAGCGGCTGCGGCCTGTTCGACAGCACCGCAAGTGGAGTGTCCGTCCCCATCGAGCCGACCGGCTCCTGCCCATTCACCGCCATCGGCGCGAGGATGAGCTTCAGATCCTCGAGCGTGTAGCCGAACGATTGCTGCTGCTTAAGAAGATCGCCGTCCTCAAAGCCGTCGGAAGGCGGCGCCGACGGAGCAGGAGGCAAGTCCGCAAGCGCGACGCGCGCCTCCTTCAGCCATTCGGCGTACGGCTGACGCGCAGCCATCGAGGATTTGATCTCCTCGTCCTGCACGATGCGGCCGAGCGAAGTGTCGACAAGAAACATGCGGCCCGGCTGAAGGCGACCCTTCAGCAGCACGTTCTCCGGCGGGATGTCGAGCACACCGGTCTCCGACGCCATCACGACGAGGCCGTCCTTAGTCACGGTGTAGCGCGAAGGGCGAAGTCCGTTGCGATCGAGCACGGCGCCGATCCGGACGCCGTCGGTGAATGCGATCGAGGCGGGGCCGTCCCACGGCTCCATCATCGAGGAGTGGAAGTCGTAGAACGCGCGCTTGGCCGCGTTCATCTGCGCGTCGTTCTGCCACGCCTCGGGGATCATCATCATCACGGCGTGTGGCAGCGAACGGCCGGTGCGAATCAGCAGCTCGAGGCAGTTATCAAACATCGCCGAGTCGCTGCCGTCGGGCTCGATGATCGGCATCAGCTTCTTGATGTCGGTGCCGAAGCGCGACGACGAGAACATCTTCTCCCGCGCGTGCATCCAGTTGACGTTGCCGCGCAGCGTATTGATCTCGCCGTTGTGCGAGAGGAAGCGATACGGATGGGCCCGGTCCCAGCTCGGGAAGGTGTTGGTCGAGAACCGCTGATGCACCATGGCGATCGCTGAGTCCATCAACGGATCGCGAAGGTCGGGGAAGAAAGCCGGAATCTGCGTCGAGATGAGCTGGCCTTTGTAAACGATCGTCAGTCCCGACAGGCTGCAGAAGTAAAAGAGTTCAGGATCGAAGAGTCCGAGGTTGCCCGCCGCCGAATGCGCGCGCTTGCGGATGATGTAGAGTTTGCGCTCGAGCGCTTCCGCATCCTTGATGTTCGCGCTCTTGCCGATGAAGACCTGACGGATCACAGGCATGCCGCGGCGCGCGATATCGCCGCATTCGCTCTCGACCACCTGCACGTCGCGCCATCCGAGGAGCTGCTGGCCCTCCTCGCGCACGATCTGCTCGAAAGCCTGCTCGCACTCGCGGCGCTTGTTCGAATCGATCGGCAGGAAGACCTGGCCGACGCCATAATCGCCCGGCGCGGGCAGCTCAAAACCGAGCTTGGCGGCCTCGCGCTTGAAGAATGCGTGCGGAATCTGGATCAGGATTCCCGCACCGTCTCCAGTCCGCGGATCGCATCCGCAGGCGCCCCGATGCGTCAGGTTGTCGAGGACAGTGAGCGCCTTCTGCACGATGTCGTGCGAGCGAACGCCCTGGATGTTGACGACGAAGCCGACGCCGCATGCGTCGTGCTCGTGCGCGGGGTCGTAAAGACCCTGGGCTCCTGGAATGCTCCTGAACTCGTGCATCTTCACCCTCGCTTGATCTCGGAGAGGGCACCCTTGGCGATGCCGTGACGGCGATGGCGGCCGTTGCCCGGCTCGTGCGAATCGCCATTTGGATGAACGGCGATCGTTCCACGCTCGGTATGCGTGGAAAGCACGACCATGGTTTCGGTGCGCGCCACGCCCTCGATTGAGCGGATCGAGCTGATGAGCTGCTCAAGCGACGACGTATTTTCGGTCTTTACCTTGAGGATGACGGTGTGCTGACCGGTCACGTGATGACATTCGAGGACATCTTCGAGCAGCGCAACGGCTTCCTCGAAGAGAGCAATGGTCTTGGGATGCGAGATGGAGACGCCGATGAAGGCGGTGACGTCTTTGCCGAGGCGGCGCGCGTCAACGGACGCGTGATACCCTGAGATAATGCCGCTATCTTCGAGCTTCTTTACGCGCTCGTTGACGGAAGGCGCGGAGAGGCCCACCTGCTCGCCGAGCTTGACGAGCGGAATCCGGCCGTTGACCTGCAGGATGCTGAGAATCTGAAGGTCGATGGCATCAAGGTCGGGCATTTCGCGGCCGAATTTCATAAGGTAATTCTCACAAGGTGACGCAGAACATAAATGCGAACAGCCAGTGAGTCAAGGGTTTCAAAGGGCAAAATTGAACCAAACGATGATTTCTGCGATTTCCGTCCTCGACTTCCGTTGAGCTTTAGGCCACGAGTATCATCGCCCGCTGATTCAAGTGGCCAAAGAGGCAACGGCCGCGATGTACCAAGTGGATCGCGACGGTTCTACCGCAATTCGCAAGTTATGGGAAACTAAAGATGAAAGTTGGACGAGGCGGGCGCGTCCGATAGTCTCAGCCGACGGTCAGGACGTCAGGGACGAGAATTGGCGAACGAGCTATCGGCTCCAGTAACCCCCATTGACGGCGGAGGCGGCGGAAGGCCCGCCTCGCTGCGATCCAGCTACTGAAGCAGCAGGCGGTTCATATGACGGTGTCGGTGGTCATATCGTGGCGTGGGAAAACACTGAACATCCCGGCTTTGCGAAGAGTCGCCGCCATGCTTTTGAGGCGCGCGATTCGCTCATAACATTCGGTCATCGCGAAGTGACCGCATCCGAGCAGGTGGTGGAACTCGTGCTGCGTGACACCGGTTGGCGGTCTCACCAACTGGTTGACCGAAACGATATTAGCGGCAACCCAGCCGTGGCTGCCGTTGTGCGCGTCCACCGCGCCGAGGTATTCGGGCATGAGCAATCGCCAGGCGAAATATGCGACATTGCGATGAACGAAGAACTTCTGACGATCGCAACTGTCGGGCAACGGTTCGCGCTCGATTGCCGCAAGGATTCGTCGGACGCGTCGCCACGGCTTAGCGGCTCATAGCTGACGACATCAAAATTGAGCTTGTAGAGGCGGCCTTGGTCTTCGTTCCACGAGCCGACCATCGCGTCCACATCGGCGCGCGAGATACCATTATCGAGGTAGGCGCAGAGCCGAACGTGGTCCTCAGCACCAAAGTCAGTCGCGTCGCGTACCGGGGGCTGATCGATGCCGATAAAGCTGCATCCGCCGAGGAGTATCGACGCTGCCACGATTTCGAGGATCAACCAGCTAGAGAGTCTCTGCGACGAGAGTATCGCCCGCACAACGGCCCCCCCGTCGCTGTGAACGCGTTCGAATCGCGAGCAAGGGCGATGCGATCGCTGTTAACGAAGGAATGTTAGCTATCCAGCGTCCAGTAATCTGAGCGGCAAATTCCTGTCGGTTGAATTTCGAAATTATTGGCGCAGCGAGCGATTCTGGTTCAGGCGCTCTTCCTCACTTCTCCTCGTACCACTGGATGGCACCCTTGAGTCCGCGCTCCTTCTGCACCTTCCTGATTTCCTCATTGCCCGGACCGAAATGGAACAGCGCGTCGAACTCGGCGCCTGCCAAAACCGAGGTGCGAAAGCCGCGCAGATCCATCGCACGATTGATCGCGAGCTTCTCGAGGCGAAGCTTCTGCGCGGGCACCTTCACCACGCGCCGCGCGTAAGCGTAGGTTTCCTGTTCGAGCTTGTCCTCGGGAAATGCGCGCGTCGCGAAGCCCATCCGTTCAGCCTCGATTCCGGTTATCCTGCTGCCGGGCACGAACGCCAGGTACTTGGTGCGATGCGGCCCGATCATCCAGTTCCAGAACGCGCTCACGTAGCCTGCACCGGCGGGAATCGAGGGGAAGCCGATGCGCGCATTGTCGGCGACGAAGATCATGTCGGTCGAAATCGCGAGCTGCGTGCCGCCCGCCAGGCAGTAGCCGTGGACCATCGAGATCACGGGCTTCGGCAGATCGCGGAGCTTAAGCCAGTGCTCGACGTACCGCTGTAGCGCGCGCTGATCCTCGTCAACTGTATAGCGCTCGCTCGAGCCGTCGTTCAGTCCGGCGGTGAGATCGTATCCGGTGCAAAACGCGCGGCCCGCGCCCCGGATGATCAGCACCTTGATATCGGCATCGCGTTCAACCTCGACCAGCGCCTCGCCGAATTCGGCGATCAAGGTCGGCGTCATCGCGTTGAGTTTCTCGGGACGATTCAGAGTGAGTGTGCCGATGCGATCTTTCTTATCGAGCATGATGTTGGTGAACGCCATGACTGCCTCCTTGCGCGACGTCCGAACGCGGAGCTTTGGCGCGATGTTCGCGCAAATGTGTGCCGCCGCGCCAGAGGAACGCGCGGCTCGAACGTAGCGGAACTACACGTGCGGGTAGGCGTCGCTGCCCATTTCGAGCGCGTCAAGACCAGTGAACTCGACCTCGACCAGCACGCGATTGCCGATCGTGCGCTCGACGATGCTGAAGAATATCCACGCGAGGCCGAACACTACGATCGCGTTCACTGCGACGCCGATGATCTGCGCGACAAGCTGCCCGGGATCGCCGTAGAGCACGCCGCGCACCGGCCCCGCCACACCATTCCATCCCTCACCGTAGCTGCCGTCGGCGAAGATCCCGAGCGCCAGCGCGCCCCAGACGCCGCACGCGCCGTGTACCGCGATCGCACCGACTGGATCGTCGATGCGAAAGCGCTGCTCCAGTTCGATGACCGTGGCAACTACCAGCAGCCCGGCGAGGACGCCGATGAACAAGGCCGTGACCGGAGTAACGAACGCGCAGGGAGCCGTGATTGCGACCAGGCCGCCGAGCAGACCGTTGCAGGCAATCGCGATGTCGGGCTTGTTGTAGCGATGCCATAGGTAAAAGAGCGCGGCGAGCGCGCCGCCCGACGACGCGATCATCGTGTTGGCCGCGATAAGCCCGATGCGCGGATCAGTCGCCGCGAGAGTCGAGCCCGCGTTGAAGCCGAACCATCCGAAGGCGAGGATCAACGTCCCGCTTATCGCCATCGGCAGATTGTGTCCCGGCAGCGCGCCGATTGCGCCGTCGCGGCGGAACTTGCCGATGCGCGGGCCGAGGATGATCGCGCCCGCGAGGCCCGCCACTCCTCCCGTCATGTGCACCACTGACGAGCCGGCAAAATCGACGTGACCATGTCCGAGTCCGAGATTCACGCCGAGCTGCGACAGCCACCCTCCGCCCCACACCCAGTTGCCGTAGAGCGGGTAGAGGAACATCGACATGAAAAATCCGTAGACGACGAACGCGGAGAACTTCCAGCGCTCCGCCATCGCTCCCGTCGGGATAGTCGCCGCCGTATCCATGAACACAACCGCGAACAGGAACATGGCCAGGCTCATCGGATCGTGACCGACGTTGAGCAGCGCGAACTTGCTCCAGCCGAGGATGCCCCACTCGTGGCCGCCGATCGCGATTTTTAGTTCACGATGCGCGCCGGGCGCGTTCATGATCGACGGCCACATATGCACGCCGCCCATCATGAAGGCGTAGCCGACCAGCCAGAAACCGATGACGCCGATCGGATAGATGATCAGATTCATCGCCATCGTATTGACGGCGTTCTTCGAGCGCGTGAAGCCGGTCTCGACCATCGCGAAACCGAGCTGCATGAACATCACGAGGAAGCCGCCGACCAGCACCCAGGCCAGGTTGAGCGAAAGATCAACCGGCGGGTTGGCGGCCGTGGCCTGCGCGTGCGCCGCGCGCGCAAGCAACGCGACTCCGACAATTGCCGCGGCGCCAAGCCGAATTTTTCGCGCAGTCATTTCACCTCTCCCCGATATGAGCGGCGCGGCGGGGTGCGCGCGGCGGGATAGCGATTGGCGAGCCAGATCAGCAGAACGAAGATTCCAATCAGCGAGACGAAGAAGGCGCCGAACGCGAGCCCGCGCCGAAGCCGCTGCATCGCGAGACTCCGCGGATGCAGCCGCGCCGCGCGGTTCTGGACTTGCACCGACGCGGGATCGTTCAGGTCTTTGAGCAGCTGCGCGGCGGTCTCGTAGCGGTTGCGCGGATTGCGCTCGATCGCGTGCAGCACAATCTCCTCGAGATGCGGATCGAGGTCGGGCTTGAACGCGGTCGGCGGCTGCGGGTCCTCGGAGGTCTTGGCCTTCATCACGCCGTACACGTTCGGTCCTGAGTACGGCAGGTTGCCGGTCAGCATCTCGAACAGGATGACGCCGAGCGAATAGATGTCGGTGCGCACGTCGCCGCGGCGCCCGCTGACTTGCTCGGGCGCCATGTAGTCCGGGGTGCCGATCGTTGACGAAAGGCCCGACCAGGTGAGGCGCCGCGCGGATTCGTCGAGCGCGATACCGAAGTCCATGATTTTGATCTTGCCGTCGGCCGTGATCAGGATGTTCTCGGGCTTCAGATCGCGATGCACCACGCCCTGCGAGTGCATGTACACCAGCGCCTCGCAGATCTGCCGCGCGAGGTCGAGCGCCTTATCGACCGGCAGACCCTGCCCGTCACGAATCATCGCGCGCAGCGAGGTCCCCTCGACGTACTCCATCGCGATGTACATGCGGCTCTTATGGCGCGGCGAGAGCACCTTGATGATGTGAGGATGGTCGAGGCGGCGGCCCACCTCCTCCTCGCGCTGAAAGCGGCCGTAGAAGACGACATCGCTCTCGAACTGCATGTAGGGAACTTTGATCGCGACCGTTTGACCCGATTCGGAATCGATGGCTTTGAAGATCGAGGCCATCCCGCTGCGCGCGATCACCTCGGTCAGCTTATACTGATCGAGGTATTCTCCGACGCTGACCTCGCGCATGATTCAGGCCGTCTCGAGACGAGTGCGGTCAGCGGACGTTAACATCGCCGCTATGGCGCATCAATCGGGGATCGCCCGTTGCGCCTAGCGGTTAAACCATCCCCGTACGCGCTCGAGGAAACCGCCGTTCGTGGGTACGTGGCCGGTTTCGGCATTCATGCGAAAGATCGCGCAGGTCAGGTTGTCGGCCGTGCCGCGTAGGTTCGCTTCCTCGATCATG
>JASHQJ010000267.1 GCA_030037595.1 Candidatus Binataceae bacterium | reverse complement strand
ATGATGCATCGGGCGCTCGCGCCGATGCATCATCACGGCAGCCTCTGCCCACGTGCGCCGATCGGGCCATCGCTCGCTATCGGCGTCGAGCATCGCACGCAGCGTCAGCGCGCAATCAGCCGTGATTCCGACGTCGAAGGGGCGGAAGCGGCCGATCTCGGCCGCATCGACATCGACCTGCACCACCTTCGCGTTGTCGGGAATAATCGTTCCGCTCCGCGCGCCCATGAACATGCCGCGGCGCGCGCCCAGGATCAGCACCGCGTCGGGTCCTTTTTGGTTGATCGCCTGGAGCACCGCGAGCGCGCCCGATGCGGCACCGTTCAAGGGATGGTCCGCGGGCATCGCGCCCGATCCCGCCGGCTGGCTGAACACCGGAATACCTGAGCGCTCGGCGAACGCCACCAGCAGCTCGGACGCCGTCGCGCCGCGCACACCGCCGCCGACGACGATCGCGGGGCGCTCGGCCTGGCGCAGGATATCGAGCGCCTCGTGGACCGCATCGGGCGAAGGTGCGGGAGGAGTAGGCAGCCGCGAGCCGCCGCCATAGTCGATCCGCGCTTCGTCAGCCGGGCCGAAGAGCACGTCGATCGGAACATCGAGCACGACGGGACCGGGAGCACCGGCGAGCGCTTTTCGAATCGCGAACGACACGAGGCTCGGGATTTCCTCGACCACGGTCACGCGATGCGCCCACTTGGTGAGTGGATGCGCCATCGCGACCTGGTCGATCGAGCCCTGCAGCGCGTTCTGTTCCGCGTCGCGAAGGGGTGGCGAGCTGGTGAGGATCAGCACCGGAGAGCGGTCAGCATACGCCGTCGCGATCCCTGGTATTGAGTTGGAATATCCGGATGCCGCCGTCACGAATGCCACGCCGAGCCTGCCGCTGACGCGCGCGTAGCCGTCTGCCGCGTTCACCGCGACGGCCTCATGGCGCGTATCGACGAGCCGGATTCCATTGCGGCTGAGTCCCACCAGGAGCGAATCGAGATGGCCGCCATGAAGTCCGAAGGCGACTTCGACGCCGAATTGTTTCAAGGTGCGCGCGACCAGCTCACCGCCGTCGATTGCTCGTGGTCTTGGCATCGCTGACTCCTCTTGGTGCCGGCTAAATTTCAGATTCCTGAGTATTTCATCCGGCGCGCGCCTGAGCGCAAGCGCGGCGCGCATTTCGGTTCGCTCCCACTGACGCCGCGCGGAGGACCGCGAGATCGCTCCGGCAGCTCGCGCATAACGTCGCAAGGGTCGCTCCGGATTACTACAATTTGTATTTTGGCTTTGCCTTCAAGTCTTGATAGGTACCATCTCGCGAAACGCCGAGCATGTGCGATTGCGGGAGGGCGGGTTCGGGCGCCGTGAACCTCCGGTCAGCGACGAGCAGAGCATTCAGGGCAATCCCATGAGCCGACGAACTTGCAGCGGAAGGACCAACTGCGGGAGCAGCTTTGCGCCGCAGTCATCGCGATGATTGCGCTGCTCGCGGCCGCCGGCGCTCGGGCGCAAACCATAACCGTAAACGATAGGAGCGATCCCGGCAGTGGCAGCACTTGCACGCTGCACGAGGCCATCAAGCTGGCCAATGCTAGCGGCAGCACCGGCACTTGCGCCGAAACGGGCAGCGGTGCTCCCACGATCAACTTCGCCGCCGGCCTTGCGAGCGAAACCGTTACGCTCTCGAGCGTGCTGCCGACGATAACTGCCTCGAGCCTGACTATCGTTGGCCCGACCAATTCGCCGTCCGGCATTACGATCGATGGCGCCAGCGATTTTCAGGTAATGATAGTCGGTTCGGGCGCCGTCTTTGTCCTCAACAACTTGACCATCGCCGACGGCAACAGTGCCGCTTCCAACGGTGCTGGTATCGACAATGCGGGTACGCTGACCGTCAGTAACTGCGGTTTCTCGGACAATATGACGCAAGAGATTGGACCTCTCGTCGGCGGCAGCGAGAATGAGAGCGGCGCGACGTTAACCGTGACCAACAGCACGTTTGCAGGAAACAGCGCCTTTGCCAGTGGCGCTATCGAAAACGACAGAACGATCACGGTGGCGAACAGCACTTTCTCGCAAAACAGCGCGACGGGAAATGAGCGGCGCGATCAACGACTTCAGCGGGAAGATGACGATAAGTGGCAGCACCTTCAGTGAGAACATCACTAGCGCTGAGAACGCCGGCGGTGGTGCAGGGAATTCGATCGATGGGGAGCTCAGCGCCACGATCATTAACTCAACGTTTGTCGCCCATAATGCCTCAGGGACGGTTGGCGGAGGCGGAATCAATAACAACGGCACCGTCACGATAGTTAACGACACTTTCGCTGCGAATATCGCAGCCGCAGGCGCCGATGTTGGTAGCTTCAATGGCGGCAAAGCTAACCTGCAAGGTACGATTCTGGCCGGGCACGCAAGTGGCGGTGACTGGCAGGAAAAACTCTTGATAACGGCTATAGCCTGAGTGACGACAGCTCGTGCAATTTCACCAATCCGCCAGGCACGAGCAAGGTCGTCTCCGATAGCGCCCTCGCCCTTGGGCCATTGCAGAAAAACGGCGGGCCGACCGATACCATCGCGCTCGGCAACAACGGCGTCGCGATCGACAAGATTCCACATACTTCGTGCACGTTTCCGCCGGGCACATTGAATCCCTGTGCAAATCCGCCCGCTCTGACGACATCAGACCAGCTCACGTGCCGACCAGCGCGGCAAGCCGCGGCCTGACCCCGCTGATGGCGCCAACGGCAACTGCGACATCGGCGCGTACGAGTTCCAGGCGACAATGCAGTTGCGGCAATGCATTCGTGAGCAATTCAAATCTGACTGCGCTGCTGCCGGTGATGTCTTTCCCCGAGTACATCTACGGCCTGGACAATCTTGAATGGTGGCTACAGTCTTAAAATCACGGGCGTGACCCAGAACAAGCCGGTTCCCGGATTCCCGCTCTGTCCCGATGCTTTCTGGAGCGGCACGACGACCTATGTGCGTACCAACAATGAGCCGCTTAAGGGGCCGGGCGGCTGCTGTACCAAATTCAGTTCACGGCAACTGACAATGCGACCGGCGCATCGTGCACGGGCGCAGCGGCCGTATCGTACAAGGGCTTTTCCAGAGCGGAACTCCTTGAGCAAGTTCTGCGTCCTTCGACGCGACCAGGTGTGCGTGAGCAACGGGGGAGGATGATTTAATCGTCGGCGACTAACGCTCGCTCGGCCCGGATGAATTGCTGGGCTTTCGGAAGTTGATCGTGAATCCGAAGCGCATCCGGAAGGTATCCGCGCGCTCGAGGTTCGCGGCTGATGCCAAGGTGGCGATCTCACTCTCGCTCATCGCATCGGGATCACCGGCCAGTTCCGTTATGGACAAAAGTCCACCCGGACGGAGTGCGCGGCCGAGCTCGGCGATACAGGAGGCGGGGTCGGGAACTTCGCCGAGAACCGTGACGAGGAAGGCGGCATCGAAGATGTCGCGGGGGAGCGGCAGTGCAGTTGCGTCGGCCCGCGCGAAGCTGACGTTGGTCAGGCGAGCGCGCCGGAGCCGCGCGCGCGCCTTGGAGAGCATTTCACTCTGGATATCGATCAGGCAAAGGTGGCCGCGCGGGATGCGGCGTGCGATTTCGACGCTGAAGTAGCCCGGCCCGGACCCGAGTTCGAGCACGCGCGCGTCGGCTTTGAGGGCGAGCCGTTCGGCAAGTTCGCGCGGCGAGAGGATCAGGCGGCGCAGCGGAATCAGCAACAGGAACGCAAGCTGATGTGGATATGCTCCGCGTCCCGTGACGTGCTTCCAGACGTCGCGCCACTCAGCGAGTCGCATCAGCCTAGCCGGCGCCCTTTTCTAATCGGCTACTTGCCGAAGCAGCGCGTCACCAGCTCGGTGTCGAGGTACTCCGTTATTTCCTTGATCTTGCCGCCCACGATTCGGAACACGTGGCAGTAGGTGTTGTTGTACGCGACACCATTTTTCGACATCGCCTTTCCGGTCGCCTGCATCGCGACGTACTCGCCATCGGCGATCAGGTTGAGCGGCGTGATCTCGATCTGACCTTCGAGCTGCGCGCCGAGCCGACCAAACAGCCGCGCGATCATATCCTGCTTGCCGTTGTAGAGGCCCGAATACTTTCCCGTTCCGATGATCCTGTACTGGACGTCGTCGGCGACGGTGTTGATATACGCCTCGGGGTTGCCCTTCGACAGTTCGGCGAACATGTTGCGGATCAATTCCTTGTTTTCTGCTGCTCCCATGACGCTCACCTGCGGCAAGTTCTGAAAATTCGGCTCGGTTCGAAGCGGAATCTAGCCCGCGAGATGAAAACGCGTCAAAGCTGCGAGCACAGAAATGATTAGCGCGGGGCGCGGCCCCATGCCTCGATTAGCCGCTCGAACGCGGCGCGCAACTCGGGATCCTTGAGCTTCGGCAACTCGATCGAATGACGCGTCGCGCGCGGCACGGAGCGTAGCCGCGGAGGCGTGCGGCGCGAGAGCCGGCCCTGCACAAATCGCAGTTCGCGCACGCTGTCGTCGCCGAGCCGCTCAGTGATCCGCGCGAGAATCTGCGCGCGCATCAGATTCAATTCTTGTATCCACATCGCGCCCGAAACTTTCACCACCGCGGTGTGGAATTTTAACGACATCACTTCGGTGCGCCGCGCGATCGTCTCGCCGACGACCTCGGGCCACGCCTTCACCAGGCGCACGATCCCAAACGCGCCCTCGCGATCGATTTTATCGAGGATCGGCTGCAGCGAAGCGCCGACCCGCTCGGGAGCCTTGTAGCGTCGCGTGGGCATGCGGTCTCGCACGATAACGCGATACGCGACGGCTTCAAAACCGGCGACGCCAAGCGGTGCGGCAATAGTCCATGGCATCTGCTGCCGACTCGGAAAAGCATTAGTAATAGTTATATAATAGCCATGCTAACGGAGTATTTCTAATGAACGCGAAGCTTTACCGAAAGTTATCAACAACCTAATATATGGTTTGTGCACAGCTTGTCATCTACTACAGGTTGGGGTCAGACGCTTGACTTTGTACTTGGACCGCGCGCATATTGGCCCCGCAAGAAGTTCAGGGCACGACACCAAATGCGAAGCCTGAGCAGCATTTGAGATTACAAGGCTAGGCAAAACAACGGCGTAATCGCGATGTAACGGGGATTGTGGAGGGGCGGGGGATGGCTGGCGGAGTTTTTGAGAAATCTGACGTGGAGCCGAAGACCAGGAAATCGACAGAACGTCCGCCGAGCGGCGCCCAAGTAGCGCCCGCGCGACGTGGCGTCGCGATCGCGCGCTTCTTTACCACCCCGGGCGCCGACCCATATTCCGAAGTCGAATGGGATTCGCGCAGCGCCGTGATCGCGGGCGAAGACGGCCGCGTCGTCTTCGAGCAGAAAGAGGTCGAGGTGCCGCGCGCATGGTCGCAGACCGCGACCAACGTCGTTGTCTCGAAGTACTTCCGCGGCCAGATCGGAACACCCCGGCGTGAGACCAGCGTCCGCCAGCTTATCTCGCGCGTCGTCGATACCGTCACCGGATGGGGCGAGGCGCAGGGTTATTTCGCCGGCGCCGAATCGCGCGACGCGTTCCACGCCGAACTCACGCATCTGCTGCTCAACCAGAAGGCCTCGTTCAACAGCCCCGTCTACTTCAACGTCGGTATCGAGCCGAAGCCGCAGTGCTCCGCGTGCTTCATCCTCAAGGTCGAGGACAGCATGGAATCGATCCTCGGCTGGTACCGCAACGAAGGAATG
>JASHQJ010000266.1 GCA_030037595.1 Candidatus Binataceae bacterium | reverse complement strand
ACACCGCTGAATTCTTCGGCTCTCTGTTTCCGGGCAAACGTCAGGATTCCTTTCTTAACGCACTCGCCAAGATGCAGGACAGCTTGGGTCATTTGAATGACGTTGTGGTGGCGGAGCATCTACAGCAGAACCTCTCGGAGCCGCGCATCAATCGACGAGAATTGTCGATCGGGATCGGCATTGTGATTGGATGGCATGAGCACGGCGCCAGCCGCTCGGAGGATGAAGCCATCCGGAACTGGCGCGCGCTTCGTCACTGTGAGGTCTATTTGTAGTTGGCTCCGGCCGGTCCGCCGCCGTATCACACCTGAAGTGCCTAACCGAGCACCTCGTGCGCGCGGCCCTCGTACGGCGATGTCTCGTGGGTGGGACATGCCGCTGCTCGACGTCAACTATTTTTGCCGGCCGTATTGCCTCAACTAAGAATGTTACTCCCGATAATCCGTGTTGCCTCAACTGAGACCGTTACTCAAACTTGACCTCTCCCGAGGTTGTCGTTTTCACTACATTTTGGCTAACCAGTGCTGTGTTGGAGGCGAGGATCTCGATATCCGCCCCGGCGAAGATCAGCCGTTTGACTTGCTCGTTACGCCACAGTTGGACGCGGCGCTGCAGCGTGCGTAATTGTGATCCGGTTGGATAGACGTCCGGAAATAATCCGCACAGCCGATGCATCAGAGTCTTCGCGGTTACTTCCGGTTCAGCCCGTAGCCATTCTTCTACCATAGGCCAGGTGTGCGTGAATGGATCGACGCGGGTTCGCCACCAGTGTGCGGCGGCTTTCTTTCTCCGCCCTTGGGGCGCGCGGATAGCGCTCTGCCACGCGCTGGCCAGTCCGTCCACGAATGTGCGGAGATCTTCACTGGCCCGCGCCGGCGGCTGGCTGTTGCCGTCCGACAGGGCTGTCAGCTCCTGCTGGGTATCGCGGATAGTCTTGAGTAATGCGACAGGATCCAGCGCGGCAAACTGCCGGCGCAGTCGATCTTTCAGACTCTCCTCCACCAGCGCCGACGCGAGCAGGCGCTGGCAGGGAGTGAGCGGTGCATGATAGCGGCGCCGCACCAGCGCTCCGTCACGTTGTTTACCGGCTAGTTTGAAGGAGGGCTGAAAGAAGTTCACGTACAACCGCGCGCTTTGATAAAGCCGGCCCAGCGTCGCTGCGGCATTGAGCCCGCTCAACCGGCCATAGCCGGCCAGGCGCCGGACCACGGCGCCGTTCTTCTGCTCAACCCACGCTTGATCGTTCTTCCGATATGGTCGCGATCGCGTCCAGTCGAGATGCTGCTCGCGGCAGTAGGTCTGCAAGGTCTCGTTCATGAACACGCTGTCGTTGTCGGTATCCAGACCGCGCAGGACGAACGGTAGCTGGTGGCGCATCATGCTGAACCCTTCCACCACCAGGTTTTGCTCGCGCACCACCAGCGCCGCGCACTCGGTCCAGCCGCTGTGGATGTCGGTGAGCGTCAGGGTGTGAACGAAGTTGCCCTCGTGCTTGACCCCGCCGCAATGCTCGACCAGATCGGCTTCGCAGTACCCGGGAGGCGGCTCTCCCCACTCGTCAAAGGTTCGCACCGGTACGCTCTGCCGAATCGCCGAACCCGCGCCCCAGCGCCGGCGCCCTCCGCGGCCGCTTGCTTCCCGCACCGGGCGCAGCAGTCGATCGATGGTGGCCGCGCTGATATCGAGCAGCGCACTTCTCACCACTGGGTCCAGGCGCAGATGGCCGTGTCGTTCCATGCTTTCGATTAGCACCGGCAGCAGCGGCTTAAGACGCTTGCCGCAGATCCGATCGGCGGCTTCCCACAAGAGCGTCAGCGCCTGGTGCACAGCCTCGCCGTAGATGCGCGGACGCTTACGCACGGGCTGCGCTACCAACGGCTGATTCAGCACCCGTAGCGCGTGTTTGCGGTGATAGCCGGTCACCCGCGTGAACTCGTCCAGGATCTGACGACGCTCCCAGCGCCCTGCCGTCCGGTAACGCTCCCCTATCGCCTGCTTTAACTCCCTGCGTGTTGCCATGCCCAGTCGCCTCGCCATCCCTTCCACCACCCCTCAGCTCGTCTCGCTGATGGGTAGCATCTTTGCTGAGGCAACCAGCACCGACCCGGTAACAAAAGTCGTGAGTCAATGCGCGGGCAAAAATAGTTGACGTCGAGCAGATGGATGTTCCGGAAAATCAG
This sequence comes from Candidatus Binataceae bacterium, assembly GCA_030037595.1. Taxonomy (GTDB): domain Bacteria; phylum Desulfobacterota; class Binatia; order Binatales; family Binataceae; genus JASHPB01. The sequence continues at coordinate 2,400 of JASHQJ010000266.1, read as the reverse complement.
AAGCTCGAAGGTGGGCGGTAGCCCTCGCCTTCGACTCGCATTGGGTCGTGTACTTCAGCACCCCCAGGCGTATGGACTGGGTCCTGCGGTCTTCGGACTGCCAGAGTTTGGTGCCCAGGTCTGGCATTTCACGGCTTGGCATTAAGTACGGCTTTACCGGTAGCCGGATCGAACGGCACTGAGAAATGCTCATGCCAGATGAGCCATTTACCACCCTCTCTTTTGTCCACTTGCGTATAGCGGCCGGTTTCCGAGTGCGTGCCACTCTTGTCGGTCCAAGCGTTGGGGGCGATGTAATACACCACTGCAAGATCGCCGCTTACCACTACAACAGGCGATCGCATGCTATTATAAAAATGAGATACCGCTCCGTAGAACGTTGCGTTGCTTTTGCTCAGCGCCGCTTTGTTCAATTGAAGGGGGATCGTGTCCTCGAAAAAGATCGCATCCGGATCATCCGAGTAGCAGGCCATAATTGCGCTTACGTCCTTGTTGTTGGCGGCGTCTACTAAGCGTTGGTTGAGAGCCATGATCTCGACTTTGTCGCTGTCGCTCGATGCCTGAGCTGGCGAGATAGACACGAAGGCAATCGCAACGATCGCGAGGGCCAATATCGCGATGGGCACTTTTGCTTTCATCTTTTCCTCCTTGATGGCCGACAAGTGCTCATGCCGGATTGATACTCTGCCGGACTTTTGTCACCGTCAAGCGTGCCGAAAGGCGAGTAGATGCCACGCCCTCAAGGGGATTACGATGGGCAAAATATCCAGAGGGATCTTTCACGTTCATATAGTCGTTAAAGACCTTGAACAGTCCATGCGCTTTTATACCGGGCTGCTCGGTATGGAGAAGGTTCCATTCGAAGACGGCGGCCTCGTTTTTCTTCGCACACCCGGCTCGAACGATCTCATGACGCTGAATCCCGGTAACTGGAATCCCGATTGTCCGAACACCTGTGGCAAGGAAGCAGCGCGAGAGAATGGTCTCGCCAGGATAGATGGCGGGATCGCTCATTTCGGTTTTATGCTCCCGACGCGTGACGAGTACGAGAGATTGATCGCCGACGCTCCGAAATTTGGCGGCCGTCTGGCGATTCGGTGCGACCACCACGAGCACGCGTATTTGCACGACCCTGATGGCTACGTTGTCGAGCTTCATGTTGACAAAGATACGGGGCTGAATTTGGACCTTTGAGGTTCAAGGCCCAGGGTACGCACTGTCCCAGGGTTCCGGGAAACTGCAACTGCCCACGCTTAAAGGCGGGTGTGACCGGACCGGGGAGATGGGGCGGGCTTTGACAGCGCCTCTGCCTCACTTCGACATCACCAATTTTCCGGAACAAGAGAAGCGTATGATCACGCGGCAGCAAATCACCAAGGGGTTGCGCTGGATCCTCGACCACCCGTGTACGGACCCCCGCTGCAAATGCCGGTACCACGATGTGTTACCAGAGATTGATGAGTTGATGTGGCTTCGGCAGTTGCGAGATCGAGACGGACGCTGTACGCCAAGGAACCACTAGGATGACCGGCACCAATGGGGGCGCGAAGCGCGATTTGTCGAGATTTGGACGCGGGCCGGTTCCCGAGCAAGAGTCGTCTCTCGATTTTCCGTAACATCTATCCACTCGAGCAAAGGCAAGTCTCGCTAGGTCATACGTAACGCGCGCGGTGCAGGAGTTCATCAAGCATCCCTGCGTCGTTCCAGGCTGCAAGTGTCGTATTCACGAGATACTGCCCGCGCTCGAGATCATGCTTGCGACGCGGCAGGATGACATGCGCAACAAGCAAACGAAGCTCGGCAAGGAATACGACGCGCCTGACGAAGAGCGACGGACGTGGCTGCCGCGCGATGGGGAGGCGGCGGATGGCGGCGTAACGAGAAGCGGTGAGCGCCAGAGCGAAGTGATTGAAAGGCTACGGATCTCGGGTGGGTTTCAAAGCGTTGCGCCAACCGCCCGAGGAACAGCTACGATTGAGACGCCGTAACTACCGGCGCTGAAGTCTCCGATCGCCGCACCTTCGAGGCGAGTCCCACCGCGGCACGACTAAGGCAAATGCGACTGGTCTGGCTTTAACGTGTCATGACTGAATCTCTCGCCTTGCGTTGACTTACGTAATGTCGAGATACTGCGTCAGACGTCATCAGTAGAGGGGGTGACTGGTGCGGTGTGCAAAGTGCGGCGCTGACAACCGCGAGGGGCGCAAGTTCTGCACCCAATGCGGTTCCTCGCTTGCTGCCAAGTGCCCGCGCTGCGGCGCAGCTTTTGAGCCGGCGGAGAAATACTGCGGCGAATGCGGCGCTACGCTCGGTACATCTTCGGCCGCGGCAGAAGGGAAGCCCGACCAATCTCGGATTCGGGTGGCGGAAACGCCTGCGCCTGAGAGCCTCGACGGCGAG
>JASHQJ010000265.1 GCA_030037595.1 Candidatus Binataceae bacterium | reverse complement strand
GACCGAGAGTTTCTTCGCCGGTCGGCAGATCGCGCTCTGCGGCTCCAAGTATGCCGACGCCATAATCGACGGCGCCTGCGGAACCACTACGCCATGGATCGGACAAAGTTCTGCACCGGCGGTCCGTACATCGAGCCGGTGAACAACGTAAATCCCGCAAACCCAGCCGTTCAGCTCATCAAGAACGGCACGATCATCGGTATCCGGATTGGCAACGAGGCGATGAATGCGATGGTGGACAAGGTGCCTATCACTCCTACCGCGCTTAGCGACGCCGCCCGGGCACTGCGCAAGGCGCTCGATGCGCGAGGCTTTACCACGCGCTGCCGATCGTGATTTCCCTCGTGCTCGGGCCGGAGAAGCAATTCTTTAGCGGAGGCAAACCACCTGACGGGGTAAGCCTCATCGCCTCGCATCCGTATTGCGATCACGTCTCGAACGTGCCTCCTACCTGGCCGCCTGAGGGCACGCCGGCTGGCAGCAGGTACAGATCCTATATAACGACAATGCCGTTGCGTCCTGCGGCGCCTCGCACGTCTTCATCGGCGAAACCGGCTACAACACCGGATGCCCGCAATCAGTATGTACCCTCAGGATTGATCGACGCGGAGCAGACCTTCATCAACGATCTGAAGACCACCACCTGCGGCGCCGATTCGCCGTCGGGTTTTCCGACTTTCCTGTTCGCGTATTCGGACGTGTGCCCGGCAACCGGCTGTCGTGCGGGATGCGACGATCCCAACGTGCCAACAGAGGGCAACGGGTACTTCGGCATCTTTCACACAAAGAACTACCCGACCCCGGGGCGACCCCGTCTCGAAGTTCAGGCAGCCGCCCTCTCATGCCAGTGAGCCGCCGACCCCGGTTCGCGCTATGAGCGTGCGCGAGCCCAAACCCGCCTGGTCCGCGGTTCCCGCGGAACTGATCGACGCGCTCGCGCGCCTCGCGGGCGCAACCTTCGTCGATGCGGCGATCGCGTGGGGCGGCTACGGTCCGTCGGCAACATTCATCCTCACGACCGCCGATAATCGAAAGCTCTTCTGCAAAGGCACTCATCCCGGCTTCACGGCGATGGGCACGAAGGCATTCTTCACCGAGCTTTCCTACTACGAATCATTGCCCGAGCTGGCGGAGTTTGGACCTACATTTCGCGGCGCCGCGCATCACCAAGACTGGCACCTATTGATGCTCGACTATGTGGCGCGCACGCGCGAGGTGCCGCCGTGGACGTCCGATGCTGTTCAAGCAGCACTTTCGATGCTCGCGCGGTTCCACGCGCGAACGCCCGCGCGCGCTTTCGAAATACTTCCTGTCGTTGAAAAGCGGGCCGAGACCATGTCGTTCGCGTCGCTATACAAGGGAGAGAGCGGATGGAAGTCGCTGGTCGATCCGCTTCGGCGAGCGCAGTTCATCGAGTTGTGCGCTGACCCTGAAGCCGCCGCGAGCTGGCTCGTTGCGCACCTCGCAGATTTCGTCGCGCTGGAAGAGAAGGCGTCTCACATCGGCGGACCTCGATCGTGGATACATCACGACGTCCGCTCCGACAATTTGCTGTTCCACGATTCCGGCGAACCGCTACTCGTCGATTTCCCATTTCTCGCAATTGGGCCCGCGCTGATGGATGTCGTCTGCTTTCTGCCGAGTCTTGCAGGTGAGGGTGGGCCATCGCCTGCCGAAGCGCTGCGGCTCTACGAGCGGATGAGCGGGCATCGGTTCGACGCCCAGGATGTCGCGGTCACGATAGCAACCGTCGCCGGATTCTTTGCCGCGCGCGCCGGGCAGCCCGAACTACCAGGACTGCCGCGTCTTAGATGGGTGCAAAAGCTGCAGCTCTTTCCGAGTCTCGAATGGCTGAGCCACTCGATGGCTATCGAGCCGCCGCCGGCGGCGAAACCATTCTGAACCGAATCTAACGCCGCGCCTTGTCGCGTACGACCTCGGCCTTGCGCGAGGTTCGCCGTTCGCGGCGCGATTGAGCCGCGTCGAGGCCGGCGATGAAGTTGTTCACCAACCATGCGTAGCTTTCGTCGATATTGATCGGCATGCCGAAACCGCGCGCCGCCTCCAGGCTCGCAAAACCGTGCCCGATAGTGCGCAGCGCGCGAATCGCATGAATCGCCTCGCGCCGCGTAAGCGAGTAGCCGTTCATCACTGACATGCAGACGCCGATGATTCGATCAGCGGCCGCGGCAAGCTCGCGATCGTCCTCGTCGATCGCGCTCAACGTTTCGGCGTAGATTCCCCGATGCTTGCGAACGAAGGCGCGGTACGCGGCGGCCATCGCGCGCACGCCGTCGCCTCGCGATTTTCCTATTGCTGAGCACGCGAGCGCCTCGCCAAGCTCGCGCAGCGCGAGCAGACGCAACTCGCGGCGCAGGGCCGGCATCCCGTTCACGTGATTGAAGAGCGACGGCGGCTTCACGCCGAGCGCCGACGCGAGCCGCGCGAGCGTCAGTGCCTCGAGTCCATCCCGATCGGCAATCTGCGCCGCCGCGGCCACGACTGATTCGAGCGTCAATCCCGCCTTAGTTCCCATCGGTGTTGTGCTTGAGAAACGCGACGATCGAGTTGGCCACCAGCTCCGGCATCTCGACGTGAGGATAGTGGCCCGCGTCCGGCACCATCAACTCCTGTCCGGAGAGCCGCGACGTTACGAGGTCAGCTTCGGCTTTCGGATCGGAGAAATCCGGATCGGCGCTGCCCATGACGATCAGGGTGGGCGCGTGCACGTGTTTGATCTTCGCTTCGCAGGCGGTCTTGGGCGCGTCGATCATCTGCTCGAGCGCTTCAAAGCGGCCCGGCTCTTTCAGGTTCGCTTTGAGTGCCGCCTTGTACGAGGCGAGATCGGCCGGCGGCGCTGCTTTGTAGAGCGAGCCGTAGTACATCGTCCAGAAGGTTGGTCCCCACGGGCGATGCATCGCCGCCGCGAGCATTATCCGCGCACCCAGGCCCACCGGCATGTCGCGCACGAACGGATCGATCAGCACGATTCCCGCGACGCGATCCGGCGCCGTCGCGGCCGCCCACACGGCCGACGCACCGGTCATCGAGTTGCCGATCACGAAAGCGCGGCGCGCGCCGAGGTGATTGATCATCGTGACGATATCGTCACCGATCGCCGCTGCCGAAAAGTCGGGCCAATCGACACTTGATTCGCCCATGCCGCGGAGATCTATCGTGACCACACGAAAGCCCGCTTGCGTGAGAAGCGGCGTGAGGAAGCGATACTGCGCGCGCAGATCGCCGAGGCCGGGGGCGCAGATCACAAGCGGCCCGGCGCCGCCTGAATCGTCATAGGCGATTTGGCCCGAGCCGACTGCGAGGTAGCGAGTGGTCGAGGCCTCAGTCCTTGCTGACGCGAAGAGCGTCGAGAGCGCCAGCGCCGCGACTGCCGACTGTTTAATAGACATAGGCATTTGATTAATCATATTAGTCACGAGCTGTCAAGCTGCTCGCGCTCGTCGATCCGCCGTCGGAAGCGCTTTTAGACCGGTGATTCGACCGTCAGGCGCGGCTCGCGTTCCCGCGGAAGATTATCGAAGAGGTCGGCGATCAGATCCGATTTGAGCTTCGCGTAGCCCGCGTCGCTCCAGAGGTTCCGCCATTGCAGCGGATCCTCGGCGAGGTTGTAGAGCTCGCCTTCGCTGCCGTCGTAACGGATATCGGGCAGCGGGCGGGTGACGCTCAATGCCTGGTAAACGCGAGCGAGATCGAACCCAAGGTCGCGCGTACTCGGCTCGTACACCGTACAGACGTATCCGTCGCGATAAATCGTGCGCAGATGCATCCCGATTTGCGCGAACTGGCTGTCCCATTCGGTGATTACGCGGTCGCGCGCCGAGCCGGGCGCGGTCGGCAACGCCTTGCCCTGGATCCAGTCTGGGACCGGCAGTTTCGCGATCGTGCAGAAGGTCGGTGCCAGATCGAGATGGCCGACAGGCTCGGAAATTTGCGCGGGCGCGAGCTTTGCGCTCGGCGCCGGCCGCCAGATGAACGGCACGTGCATCAGCGCGTCGACATGATACGGCCCCTTGAACAGCAGGCCGAAGTCGCCTTGCAGCTCGCCGTGATCGGTCGTGAAAAAGACGTCGGTATCGGCGTCCCATCCACGCTCGCCGACATACGCGAGGACCCGCCCGCAGGCTTCGTCGATTAGTTCGTTCTCGGCGTGCGTCAGCGCGTTGATCTCACGCACCTGGTCGGGCGTCATCTCGGCTGGAATGAAATTCTGCGGGCCGCCTTCGTCATTGCGAAAATTGCCCCGATACCATTCGAGCCAATGCCGTGGCTTATCGGCGAGAATCTTTTCGATCTTCTCGCGCGAGCCCGGGTAACCCGGCGGTAGATCGAGATCGCGCCAGTTGAAGCGCCGCGCCGCGCTCTCGGGCGGGTCCCACGGATGATGCGGATCGGGAAAGCTCATCCACACGAACCAGTCTTCATTGTTGCCGAGCGTGCCGAGCCACTTGATCGTGCGATCTGCCAGCCAGTCCGTGTGATAGTGCTCGCGCGGAATCGGATTGTATGCGGCCTCGGGCGCGCCTGTGTCGCATCGCGACGCGGCGCTCAGCATCGTGACGAAGCCGTTGACCTCATTCGGATGATTCTCGAGCAGCCAGCGCGTGTAGTGATACGAGCCCATCGGCCCGTGCATGGCGAGTTCCATCCACTCGAAGCCGCGATGCGGTCCGTGTTTGCGGTCCCGCCCCATAGTCGTCTCAGGCCAGCGGCCGTGGCGATCGAACATCGGCTCGAAGTGCGCCTTGCCGATGAGCGCAGTGCGGTAGTCGGCGCGCTGGTGCAGGTGACCCGCGACACTTGGCGCGTCGAGCGGCAGCGGCACTCCATTCGAAGTGACGCCGTGCGTGCGCACGTACTGCCCGGTGACCATCGTCGAGCGCGCGGGCATGCAGACGACATTTTGATTGTGCGCGCGCCGAAAGTTGATCCCCTCTCGCGCGAGGCGGTCCGCCACCGGTGTGCGCGCAATCCTGCCGCCGTTGCATCCGAGCGCGTCGTAGCGTTGCTGATCGGTGGTGATGAAGAGAATCTTGCGTCCCACGTTCAGCGGCTCTCCGGTTGGAAGGACATCGGCGAACAGGCGATGAGCGCGGTGCGTTCGAGGCCTGCCTCGCGATGATGGTGAATCTTCTGATACTCGGCGCTGGTCGCCATCTCGATGAATGCCTGCACGCTCGGATACTCGACCAGCGCGACCGCATCCCAGCGGTCCGCTTCAGTGCCGACCAGAACCGCGGCCGGGCGCCCAGACCATACGATACGCGCGCCTCGCGCAGCGAGCATCGGCATCACGGCAGCGCCGTAACGATTATAAGCATCGGCGCCGGTCCCTTCTTCGCTCTTGGCTTTATCCCGGTACTTGAGGAGGTTGATCATCACGACTGGACCTTTGTGATTGGCGGCCAGTTTCTGGACGGCGGCGAGATCGGGAACGATTGAGCTCATCGAAAAGACCTCCTGGTCGTCCTTAGCGGCTGGCCAAGATTATTACATTATAAGTGCAATTACAAATGGGAGCGGCGTTGCGCGGAGCCTTTACCCGGTGGCCTTCTTCCTTGCTAGAGTAGCGTCGCCTTAACGATCGATTAATCCGAGCGCGATGCAGTTTGCTTCGCGCCATTCCGGAGGATTTCGCCAAATGCGTGCAGCAGTCATGCGCAACAAAAAAATCGTCGTCGCCGACATGCCCGAGCCGAAGCCCGGTCCCGGCGAGGTGATAGTCAAAACCCTTGCATGTGGAATCTGCGGCTCGGACCTGCACGCGCTGAAATTCGCCGAGAAGCTGGTCGAAGGCGCACGCCGATCTGGCGGCGCCTTCGTGATGGACTTGAACCGCGACATCGTGATGGGCCACGAGTTCTGCGCCGAGGTCGTTGACTACGGCGCCGGCACACAGAAACGGCTGAAGCCCGGAACGCGTGTCTGTGCGATGCCAGTGTTGATCAAGCCGAGCGGCGTCGAGACCGTCGGCTACTCGAACGAAAATCCCGGCGGTTACGCCGAGTACATGCGTCTCACCGAGATGCTGCTGCTCGAAGTGCCCAACGGGCTTTCGACCGAGCGCGCCGCCCTCACCGAGCCGATGGCGGTGGGGTATCACGCCGTGCAGAAGGCGCGCCTCGACAAGGACGATGCGCCGCTCGTCATCGGATGCGGTCCGGTCGGGCTATCGGTGATCGCCGCGCTCAAGCTCAACGGTATACATCCGATCGTCGCGGCGGATTTTTCGCCGCGCCGGCGCGAGCTCGCGCTCAAGATGGGCGCCGACGAGGTCGTCGATCCGAAGGAAAGGTCGCCCTTCGAAAGCTGGAAGCAGCTCGCCGCGTACAAGGATCCGTCGAAGGCTCCGCCGCTGATGCCGTGGATGAAAGGCCCGGCGCTCAGGCCGGCGGTGGTTTTTGAATGCGTCGGCGTGCCCGGCGTGATCGATTCGATCATGTCATCGACGCAGCCCAACGCGCGGCTGGTCGTGGTCGGCGTGTGCATGGAGAAGGATCAGATCGAGCCGATGTCCGGAATCAACAAGGAGCTGAATATCCAGTTCGTGCTCGGATACTCGGCCGAGGAATTCGCCACGACGCTTTCCAACCTCGCGGCGGGTCGGGTCAACGGTGATCCGCTGATCACGGGCAAAGTTGGCGTAGAAGGTGTCGCGCAGGCTTTCAGCGATCTCGGTTCACCGGAAAAGCACGCGAAGATCCTGGTCGAGCCATGGCATAGCTGACGCGCCATCGCGCCGGCTATGAGAACAGACGGCGGCTCGCCAGGTCCGCGCCGTCCCGCATCGCGCGCATCTTCGCCCACACCACTTCCTCGGCGACCTCGCCGAGCCCGGCGGTCGTTTCGAAGCCGCAATCCGTGCCTGCCAGCACGCGCGTCGGGTCACCAATCGCGTCAGCGGCGCGCTCGAGCCGATCGGCGATCACCTCAGGATGCTCGACATAGTTCGTCTTCGTATCGATCACGCCAGTCACCAGCGAAACATTGTGCGGCAGCCGCGCGCGCTTGAAGCATCGATACTCGTGCTGATGGCGCGGATTCGCCGCCTCGAGCACCAGCGCTCCGACGCGCGCCTCGTAGAGAAGCGGCAGAATCGCATCGAGTGGAACGTCGAGGTCGTGCGGCGCTTCGTAATTGCCCCAGCATACGTGCATCCGCACGCGGTCCGGCGCGACGCGCGTCAGCGCGCGATTCGTCGTCGCAATGTTCATCTCGACATACTGCAGGAATTCGTTGAGCGGCCGATCCGCGTACGAGGTGTGACGCTCCATCGCAAGATCAGGGCAGTCGATCTGAAGGATGAAGTCCTGCGCCACGATGTACTCGTATTCGACGCGGAGCGCCTCGCCGACCGCGCTCACGTAGCGCTCGTAGTCGGGATAGTGATCGTTGAGCATCGCCGATGCGATGATTCCGGCTGACGGCGCCGTCATGAACATCTCGGCGAACTTGCG